>NZ_JBJGYM010000019.1:0-94942 GCF_054049995.1 Geodermatophilus sp. SYSU D01106
GGCACAGGCGCCCGGGTCCCTCCAGAGGAGAACCGTTGACAAGTTCCTCACGACGCCTCGTCAGCTTCGTGGCCGCGGCGACCGTCGCCACCACCCTGGCCGCCTGTGGCGGCGGGGACTCCGGTGGCGGTGGCGGCGGCGGTGGCAGCGAGGAGAACGAGGCCTCGGACATCGGCATCACCGAGGACACCATCAAGCTCGGTGCCCACTACCCGCTGACCGGCGTCGCGGCGCCCGGCTACAGCGAGATCCCCACCGGGGTCCAGGCCTACTTCGACTACGTCAACGCCAACGGCGGGGTCAACGGCCGGCAGATCGAGTTCGTCTACCGCGACGACGCCTACAACCCGACCAACACCAGCCAGATCGTGAACCAGCTCGTCCTCGAGGACGAGGTCTTCGCGATCATGTCGGGCCTCGGCACGCCGACCCACAACGCGGTCACCGACTTCCTCAACAGCGAGGGCGTCCCCGACCTGTTCGTGTCGTCGGGCTCGCGCCTGTGGGACGACGTCGAGGAGAAGCCCTACACCTTCGGCTGGCAGCCCGACTACGAGATCGAGGGCAAGATCATCGGCCAGTACGTGGCCGAGAACTTCCCCGACGCCAAGGTCGGCCTGTTCCTCCAGGGCGACGACTTCGGCGAGGACGGCGCGGCCGGCGCCCGCCAGTACCTCGAGGACCAGATCGTCGCCGAGGAGACCTACGTCCCCGGCAACACCGACGTCGTCCCGCAGATCTCCGCGCTGCAGGCCGCCGGCGCCGACCTCGTGCTCGGCTTCAACGTGCCGAGCTACACGGCGCTCTCGCAGCTGACCGCGCTGCGCCTGGGCTACCAGCCGCAGTGGTTCTACTCGAACGTCGGCTCGGACCCGGCGCTGGTCGGCTCGCTGCTGGCCCGCTTCTCCGAGGGCGCGGTCAGCGACGCCAGCCTGCTCGACGGCGTGCTGACCACCGAGTACATCCCCGGCCTCGACGCCCCCGACAACCCGTGGGTGCAGCTGTGGCAGCAGGTGTGGGAGGAGTCCGGCCAGGAGGGCGAGCTCACCAACTACCGCATCTACGGCATGTCGCAGGCCTACACGATGGTGCAGGCGCTGCAGTCGGCCGGCCAGAACCCGACGCGTGACGACCTCGTCGCCGCCGTCGAGCAGGCCGGCTCCGAGTGGGAGGGCCCCGGCTTCACGCCCTTCCGCTACTCGGAGGACCGCCACGCGGGCTACAGCGGCATGCTCGTCAGCCGCCTGCAGGGCGAGGGCTCGGAGGACCTGACGCCGATCCTCGTCACCGACAACGGCGACGCCGAGATCGAGGAGCTCGACGGCGAGCCGGCCAGCCCGCCGGAGAACGGCATCCCGGAGGAGGAGCCGATCAACTGAGGCCCTGACCCCAGAGCCTCCAGCGCACGACGGCGGGCCGCCGGTTCCCCTCGGGGACCGGCGGCCCGTCGCCGTCCCGGGTGACCGGGCGGCGGACACTCAGACCTCGAAGTGTCGGCAGTTGATCTCCGGGTAGGGCAGCCGCGGACCCTGCGCGACGGGGCGGCGGAACAGGACGGAGCAGGGCATGGTGCACGCGGCACGGACGATCCGGCGGGCGGTGGTGACCGGCGGCGCCGGCTTCCTCGGCTCCCACCTCTGCGAGCACCTGCTCGACCGCGGCGTCGAGGTCGTCTGCCTCGACAACTTCCTCACCGGCTCGCCGGAGAACGTCGTCCACCTCATGGAGCACCCCGGCTTCCGGCTGGTGCGCTGCGACGTCACCGACTTCGTGCACGTCCCCGGCGACGTCGACCTCGTGCTGCACTTCGCCTCGCCGGCCAGCCCGCTGGACTACCTGAGGATGCCGATCGAGACGCTCAAGGTCGGCAGCCTCGGCACCCTGCACACCCTCGGCCTGGCGCACGAGAAGGGCGCCCGGTACGTGCTGGCCTCCACCTCCGAGGTCTACGGCGACCCGCTGGTGCACCCGCAGCCCGAGGAGTACTGGGGCAACGTCAACCCGGTCGGCCCGCGCGGGGTCTACGACGAGGCGAAGCGCTTCAGCGAGGCCATGACCACCGCCTACCGGACGTCGAAGGGCACCGACACCGGGATCGTGCGGATCTTCAACACCTACGGCCCCCGCATGCGCGCCGACGACGGCCGGGCCATCCCCGCCTTCGTGGGCCAGGCGCTGGCCGGGCGCCCGCTGACCGTCGCCGGCGACGGCTCGCAGACCCGGTCGATCTGCTACGTCGACGACACCGTGCGGGGCATCCTCGCGCTGGCCTTCTCCGACCAGCCCGGCCCGGTCAACATCGGCAACCCCGACGAGCTGTCGATGCTCCGGCTGGCCGAGTGGATCCGCGAGCTCACCGGCTCCACGTCCGACGTCGAGTTCGTCGACCTGCCCGTCGACGACCCGAAGGTCCGCCGACCGGACACCCGCCGCGCCGAGGAGCTGCTCGGCTGGCGGCCGACGGTCCCCTCCGAGGAGGGGCTGCGCCGCACGGTCGACTGGTTCGCCGCCCGGCTCCAGGAGTCCACGACCCGCGTCGGCTGACCGGCGGGAGGGCCCGGGCCCGGTCGCGACGGCGTCGCGACCGGGCCTCCACTGTGGCGGAGTTCGCACCTACAGTGGTTCCGGCGGTCGGGGGACACGCCAGAGAACCGGACTCTGACCGAGAGTGAGCAATGGGCCGCCACGCCGACACGACCGCGCAGCGCCGCGCGACCCGTCCCGCACCCCTCGCGATCGGCGCGGCACTGCTCGTCCTGGCCCTGGTGGCCGGCGGGCTGGTGTGGTGGCTGTCCTCCGGCTCGGACGCCGGCGCCGACTGCGACGAGACCCGCACCGTCCGCGTCACCGTCGCGCCGGAGATGGGCGTGGTCGCCCAGGGCCTGCTGGACGAGAGCCAGGACCTCGGCGGCGGCACGTGCGCGCTGGCCGAGGTGACCGCGCAGGAGCCGCTGCAGACCGTCGGCGACCTCACCGCGCTGGAGGGTAGCGCCCTGCCGCAGGTGTGGGTGCCCGACAGCTCGCTGTGGGCCGTCCGCGCCGGGGACGACGCGGGCCTGGACCCCTCCGGCTCGATGGCCCGCTCCCCCGTCGTCCTGGGCACCAGCCGCGCCGCCGCCGACCAGCTCGGCTGGAGCGCGCAGCCCCCGGGCTGGCGGGCCGCGCTCAGCGGCGAGCGCCCGGTTGCCGTCCCCGACCTCGCCACCAGCGCCGAGGGCGTGGCCGCGCTGGCCGCCGTCCAGACCTCCCTCGGCGGCGGCGACCAGGCCGACAACGCCGTCGTGCAGGCCGTGCTCGCCGCCCGCCGCGGCCCGGCCGTCACGCCCGCCGACGCGCTGACCGCCGCGGCCGCCGACGACGCCGGGGCCCCGCTGGTGCCGGTGAGCGAGCAGGAGGTCATCTCGCTCAACCGCGCGACGCAGGACTCCGCGCTCGTGGCCGTCTACCCGGCGGAGGGCTCGCCGCAGCTGGACTACCCGGTGCTGCGGGTCGGCAGCGCCTCCGACGAGGACCGCGCCGCCGTCGACGCCGTCATCCGCACCCTGACCTCCGAGGCCGCGCGCACCGCCGTCCTCGACGCCGGCTTCCGCGACGCCGAGGGCAACCCGCCGACCGAGCCCGGCCCGGGCGTGCAGGAGCAGGCGCCGCAGGCGCTGGACGTCGACACCGAGCAGGTGCAGGGGCTGCTCGACGAGCTGGCCCGGCTCGCGGCGCCGTCGCGGCTGCTGACCGTCTTCGACGTCTCGCAGTCGATGGAGGCGCCCGCCGGCGACGGCACCCGCGCCACCCTGGCCCGCGACGCGGCCCGCAGCGCGCTGTCCCTGATCCCCGGCACCTCCTCGATCGGCCTGTGGTTCTTCGCCTACCAGCTGGAGGGCGAGCAGGACTGGGTCGAGCTCGAGCCGATCCGGGGACTGCAGGAGGAGGTCGGGGGCAGCACCCAGCGCGACCTGCTCGACGCCGCGCTCGACACCATCCCCGAGCGGCTCTCCCGCGGCGGCACCGGCCTGTTCGACACGACGCTGGGCGCCGTCCGGGCCGCGCGCGAGCAGTACGACCCCGAGGCCGTGAGCAGCGTCGTGATCGTCACCGACGGCACGAACGAGGACAGCACGGGCATCGGCCTGGACCAGCTGCTGCAGACGCTGCAGGACGAGGCCGACCCGTCGCGGCCGGTGAAGGTCATCGGCGTCGCGCTCGGCCCGGACGCCGACATCGCGGCCCTGGAGCAGATCGCCGCGGCCACCGGGGGCGCGGCCTACTCCGCCGTCGACCCGACCGACCTGCAGGACGTCCTCTTCGACGCGCTGCGCCAGCGCTAGGCACACCGTCGGCCTACCGGCCGACACCGCGGCCACGTGCCGTCCCCCGGTACCGACGAGCCGCTGCCCGTGTCCCGATCGGGGGGCCTCCGGCCCCCGCGATCGGTCCACCCGGCCCTCAGCGCTGGAGGACCTGCTCCAGGGCGGCGGTCACCTCGCCGACGGTGATCCGCGCGAGGGCCGGGTCCAGCTCGGTGCCCCACGGGTCGCCGGTGCCGTCGCCGTGCCACAGCACCACGTGGTGGGGCCGCGGCGGCGGGCCCCACAGCGCCGGCGACACCGGCCCGAACAGCACCACCGACGGGCGGCGGTAGGCGGTCGCGAGGTGCGCGACGCCGGTGTCGCCGCACACGACCACCCGGGCGGCGGCGACGGTGGCGGCCAGCTCCAGCGTGGACGTGCGCCCGGCGAGGACGGCGTCCTCCCCCAGCCCGGCCGCCTCGGCCACGGCGCAGGCCAGCTCGCGCTCGGCCGGCCCGCCGGTGACCCGCACGTCGTGGCCGGCGGCGGCCAGCTCCCGCGCGACGGCGGCGAAGCGGTCCGGCGGCCAGCGCCGCCCGGGGAACGCCGCGCCCGGGTGCACGAGCGCCGCCCCGCGCACCGCCGGGGGCACGGGCGGGACGGCGAGGTCGAGCGCGTCGGGGTCCGCGTCGACCCCGAGGCCCTCGGACACCAGCCGGCACCAGCGCCGGACCTCGTGCTCGTCGGGGTACCACGTCGGGCCGGGGTAGCCGGGGCTGGCGAAGGTCAGCAGCCGCGCCGGGTCCAGGCCCGCGACGACGACGTGCGACGCCGGCCCCTTGCCGTGCAGGTCGACGGCGAGCTCCGGCGGCGGCCCGGGCCAGTCCAGCGGCTCGAGCTCGCGCGCGGGCAGCACCTCGTCGACGGCGTCGACCAGCCCGGCCAGCGGCGCGAGCGCGGCCGTCGTCGCCAGCACCAGCCGGTGGCCGGGCACGGCCGCCCGCACCGCACGGATCGCCGGGACGCCGGTGAGCAGGTCACCGAGCCCCAGCGGCCGCAGGACGACCGCAGTGGCACGGCCGGAACGGCCCCCTCGCCGGGGCCCGTCGCGAGCCTGCGAGCGGTGGGGGGCGAGGGGGTCCTTCACCACACGCGGGAGCGCTCGACCAGGGCGGTGGTCGAGTGGCCGTCCAGGTACGGCAGGACGACGGCCTGCCCGCCCCACTGCCGCAGCACCGCGGCCTCGGGCAGGTCGGCGCCGGCGTAGTCGCCGCCCTTGGCCCACACGTCGGGCCGCAGCCGGTCGAGCACCTGCGCGGGGGTGTCCTCGCCGAAGACCACGACGGCGTCGACGAACTCCAGCGCCTCGAGCACCCGCGCGCGGTCGGCCGCGGTCACCAGCGGCCGGGAGGGGCCCTTGAGCCGGCGCACCGAGTCGTCGGAGTTGATGCACACGACGAGGCAGTCGCCGAGCCCGCGGGCGGCGCGCAGCGTGGCCACGTGCCCGGCGTGCAGCAGGTCGAAGCAGCCTCCGGTGGCCACCACGGTGCCGCCCGCGTTGCGCACGCGCGCCAGCAGCGCCGAGACGCCGTCCTCCGCGGCCACGTTGGGCTCGCGCACCGGGGAGGCGTCCCAGGCGGTGGCCCCGCCGGCGGCGACGAAGCGCCCGGCGAACGCGACGGCGGCGGCCACCGCCTCGCCGGTCACCGCGCCGTCGGCCAGCGCCAGGGCGGCCGCGGCGGCGAAGGAGTCGCCGGCGCCGCACGGGTCGCCGCCGGTCACGGGCACCGCGGGCACGACCATCGGCGCGCCCTCGCCGTAGGAGAGCAGCGCGCCTCGCGCGCCGAGGGTGACCACGACCGCGCCCACGCCCCAGTGCCGGATGAGCGCCTCGGCGCGGGCGCCGACCGCGGCCAGCCCGTCGCCCTCGACGCCCGGCGCGACCCGGGCGGCCTCGGCGCCGTTCGGCGTCACCAGCCGGACGCTCGGCACCGGGTCGGCGCCGCGCGGGTGCGGGTCCCAGACCACCGGCCCGCCGGCCTCGGCCAGCGCCGCCCGCACCGCCTCGTCCGACGTGGTGCCGCGGCCGTAGTCGGCGACCAGCACGGCCGCCGCGCCGCGGATGGCCTCGCGGGCCTCCTCCGGCAGCTCGCCGAGGGAGACCGCCGGCGCGCCGCTGTCGATGCGCACGACCGAGTGGTCGCCCACCCGCACGCGCTGCTTGACCGCGGTGCCGCCGGTCGCGGGCACGGCGACCAGCCGGACCCGGCCGGCCAGCAGCGCCCGCAGCCGCGCGGCGCCCTCGTCGTCGGCCAGCGGCGCGACGAGCACGACCTCCCTGCCGGTGGCCTGCGCGGCGATGACGGCGGCCAGCGCGGCGCCGCCGGGGCGCTCGCGGGTCTCGACGTCCTCGACGACCGGCACCGGCGCGTCGGGCGTCAGCCGGGTGGAGGTGCCGACCAGGTCGACGTCGAGGAGGGCGTCCCCCACGACCACGAGCGGCTTCACCGGGCGACCCCGAGCCGGCTCTGCGGCACCCGGGCGGGCTCGGCCAGCACCGCGGCGTCGAAGGCGGCGCACAGCAGGTGCAGCGCGACCAGGTGGCACTCCTGCACGGTCGCCGTCCACGGGGAGTCGATGCACACCGCCTCGTCGGAGGCCGCGGCCAGCGGGTTGGGCGCGGGGCCGGTGATCGACAGGACGGTGATGCCGCACTCGCGGGCGCGGCGCGCGGCGGCGACGGCGTTGGGCGAGCGGCCCGACGTCGACAGCAGCACCAGGACGTCGCCGGCCCGCCCGTGCGCCTCGACCTGGCGGGCGAACAGCTCGTCGGCCGGGTAGTCGTTGGCGATCGCGGTGAGCGACGACGTCTCGGCGGTCAGGCAGATCGCCGAGAACGGCGGCCGGTCGGCGCGATAGCGGCCCACGAGCTCGGCGGTGAGGTGCTGCGCCTGCGCGGCGCTGCCCCCGTTGCCGGCCGCCAGCAGCCGCCCGCGGGACTCGCCGCACAGCACGTCGGCCAGCAGCGCACCCCAGCGGTCGAGGGTGTCGACCGAGTCGTCGAGGCTGCGCAGGGCGTGCGTCAGCGAGGCGACGTGGTCGCGGCCGGTCAGGTGCGTGCACGAGTCGGGCGAGACGACCTCGCCGGCCGAATGCGGGGCCTCGGACAACGGGGCGGAGCTCATCGGGACGCCTCCTGGGGCGCTCATCGGACGGCCTCGACGGGACGCCGGGTGGAGAGGACCGACCGGTAGACGGCCTCGGTGTCGGCGGCCACGCGGGCCCACCGGTAGCGGGCGCGGGCCCGCCGGACGCCGGCCGCGCCGTAGGCGGCGCGCCGGGCGTCGTCGGCCAGCAGCGCGGCGAGGACCGCGCCGAGCCGGGCCGGGTCACGTGGCGGCACGAGGTCGCCGGTGACACCGTCGGCGACGGAGTCCTGCAGCCCGCCGACGGCCGTGGCCACGACCGGGCGGCCGCAGGCCATCGCCTCCAGCGGGGTGATGCCGAACGGCTCGTACCAGGGCACGGCCAGGACGACGTCGGCCGAGCGGATCCAGGCCGGGACGTCGTCGCGCGCCACCGACCCGGCGAAGACGACGCGGTCGGCGACGCCGAGGGAGCCGGCGAGCTCGCGCAGCCGGCGCACCTCCGGGTCCGCGTCGACGGCGCCGGGCGGCGGGCCGCCGACGACGACGAGCTCCGCGTCGGGCACCGCGGCCAGCGCGCGGACGGCGTCCTCCTGACCCTTGCGCTCGACCAGTCGGCCGAGCACCAGCAACCGAGGCCGGCCGCTGCGCGGCGCCACCGGCCCCCGCGGGGTGAAGACGGTGGTGTCGACGCCGCAGGGGACGACCGAGACGCGGTCGCGGGAGAGGCCCAGGCGGCGCAGCTCGAACACCTCGTCGCTGCAGGTGGCCACCACGTGGCCGACCGCCTCGCACAGGCCCCGCTCCAGCTCCACGCGCTGCGCCGGCGAGGTGTCGGCGTCGCCCTGGTGGCGTCGCTTGACCGAGCCGAGCGCGTGGAAGGTCTGCAGCACCGGCACGGGGGTGAGCAGGCTCCCGGCGGCCTCGACCGCGGCCAGCCCGCTCATCCAGAAGTGCGCGTGGACGACGTCGGGCGGCCGCACCGCCCAGCGCGCCCGCAGCGCCGCGGCCAGCGCGGGCATGTGCCCGAGCAGGTCGTCCTTGGGCAGTGCCTCGGCGGGGCCGGCGGTGAGGTGCGAGACGACGTAGCCGTCGTCGGTGGTCACCTCGTCGGGCAGGCCGGGGTCGTCGCGGCGGGTGTGCACGGTGACCTCGTGGCCGCGGGCGGCCAGGCCCGCCGCCAGCGCGGCGACGTGCACGTTCTGCCCGCCGGCGTCGACCCCGCCGATCGCGGCCAGCGGCGAGGCGTGCTCGCTGACCATGTCGATGCGCAGCGGCGCGCCGGGATGCCGGTGCGTCCTCATCGGGTGACCTCCTCGAGGAGCCGGTCCCAGTCGGCGAGGAAGCGGGCCAGGCCGTAGCGCTCCAGCGCGGCGGCGCGGGCCGCCTTGCCGGCCAGCCGGGCGGCGTCCTCGTCGTCCAGGTAGGTGCGGACCGCGTCCCACAGGACCTCGGGCCGGGTGGAGACGACGCCCGCGCCGGCCGGCACCGCCTCGACCACCTCGGTGGTGGCCAGCGCGACCACCGGCATGCCCAGGTGCATCGCCTCGAGCAGGGACAACCCGAGGGAGGTCCAGCGCACCGGGTGCACGTAGACGCGCCGGCGGGCCAGCTCGGTGTGCATGGCGGCCTGCGGCGGGTCGTCGTACAGGGTGACCCGGTCGGGGTCGAGGCCGTGCCGCTCGTGCAGCCCGGACAGCCCCATGCCGAAGACGTCGACCGGCGCGGCCGCGGCGAGCCCCGGCAGCAGATCGGCGCCGACGGTGCGGCCGCGGCGGACCGGCTCGTTGGTGACGACGGCGGCCCGTGCGAGCTCGCCGGTCCAGCGCTCGCCGGGGTCGACGATGCCGTGCTCGATCACCGTCGTCGGGGCGCGGCCGTTGTCGTAGAAGAGCCGGTTGAAGTGCGTGACGTGCGCGATCGGGATGTCGTCGCGGTCGGCCAGCGGGTGGCGGGTGTGCGGCACCGGGCCGTCACCGGGTTCCAGGCCCGGCGCGTTGTGCTCGAGGAACACGGCGGGCAGGTCGTGCCCGGGCTCGCGGCCGAGCCACTCGCGGACCAGCTCGAGGTCGCGCACCCGCTGGAGCACGACGACGTCGACGTCCTCCTCGCGCAGCTGCTCCGGCGTCACCTCGCGGGCCGACGCCGGCCAGTCCCAGGTGCGGGCGCGGCCCAGCCCGTCGGGACTGCGCCTCCCGTCGGGGCCGTCCACGACGGGCAGCAGGTACTCGTGCCGGCCCTCGAGGAACGCGGTCGTCCAGGAGCCGTGCACGTGCCAGACGAGGACCTTCACACGCTTCCCTTCTCGATGCGCACCTTCTCGACGGCGGCCACGACGTCAGCGGCGGTGACCGACGAGAGGCAGGGGTGGCCCGGCACCGGGCAGGCGCGGGCCCGGGTGCCGCGGCAGGGGGCGTCCTGGTCGCCCAGCAGCACGGTGGGCACGCCGTAGGGCGCCCAGCGGGCGGCGGGCACGACCGGGCTGAACAGCGAGACGACGGGCGTGCCGACGGCGGCGGCGAGGTGCGCCGGGCCGGTGTTGCCGACGACGACGGCCGCGGCCCCGTCGAGCAGGGCGGCCATCTCCGGCAGCGTCGTGGCACCGCCGAGGTCGGTGCCGCGGCTGCCGGCGACGGCGGCGGTGAGTGCCCGCTCCCCCGGGCCGCCGGTGACCAGCACCCGGTGGCCGGCGTCGGCGAGCGCCTCGACCGCCTCCGCGCAGCGCTCGGCGGGCCAGGTGCGGGCGGGCACCGAGGCGCCGGGGTGCAGGACGACGTAGCCGGGCTCGTGCGGCGGAGGCGGCAGCGGGCGGCGGACGGCGAGCCGGCCGTCGTCGCCCTCGGGCAGGTCGAACCCGGCCGCGCGGGCCAGCGACAGCGCCCGCTCGGGCTCGGGCAGGTCGACCTCGTCGTCCTGCCCGACCCGGTGGCGGACGTCGAGCAGCGAGCCGGGGTAGTCGACGCTGGTGCCGCTGATCCGCGGCACGCCGGCCGCGCGCAGCAGCAGGGCCAGCGGGAGCGGCGACTGGTGGAAGGACGTGGAGACGACGGCCTCATCGGGGGCGAGCGCCCGCACGCGCTCGGTGAACGCGGCGAGGTCGGCGGCGTCGACCGGCGGCGGGTCGCCGAGGATCCACGGGCAGGCCCAGGTCACCACCTCGTCGACCCCGGGCAGCAGCGCCGCGGCGTCGGCCCCGGCCGGCCCGGCGAGGAACACCACCCGGTCGGCGGACGCGGCGACCGCCCGCACCAGCGGGCCCTGCAGGAGGACGTCGCCGGCGTTGTCGAGCCGGGCGACGAGGACCGTGCCGCGGCCGGCGCTCACCACTCGCCGGCCAGGACGTCGTCGACCGCGGCGGTCAGGGTCGCGGCGCGGCGGGGCGCGGCCGCGACCTCCTGCCGCCGCGTCACCGGCGTCGGGACCATGATCCCGGACGCGCCGGCCGCCGCGGCGGCCTCGACGTCGGCGCCGATGTCGCCGATCACCACCGTGCGCGCGGGCTCGACGCCGAGCTCGGCGCAGGCCGCCTTCACCATCCCCGGGGCGGGCTTGCGGCAGATGCAGCCGTCGTCGGGGCCGTGCGGGCAGACCTGCACGGTCTCGAACGGGCCGAGCAGCTCCTCCAGGCGCGCCATGCAGGCGTCGACCTGCTCGCGCGTGATGATCCCGCGGGCGACGCCGGACTGGTTGCTCACGACCCCCACCCGGACGCCGCGGGCGCGCAGGGCGTCGAGGGCCTCCCGCGCGCCGTCGACCGGGCGGACCCACGCGGGGTCGCCGTTGTAGGGGAAGTCGTGCACGAGGGTGCCGTCGCGGTCGAACAGGACCAGGTCGGGCAGGCCGCGCCACGGCGCGACCCGCCGGTGCCGCACGACGCCGCGCAGCCAGTGCCAGGTGGCCAGCGGCGGGATGGCGGCGCTGGTCAGCGCCATCGTGGTGACCTCCGCGCGGTCGCGCGGGCCGGGCGCGATGCGCGCCCAGGCGAACTCCGCGGTGCCGGCGGCCCAGGCCAGTGCCGCGGCGGCCGCCGCGCGGGGACGGCGGGCGGCGGACAGCCCGACGGCGGCGAGCGCCGCGGCGGTGACCGCCAGGTGCTGCGGACGGCGGCCGAGCGCCGCGTCGGCCCGCTCCCGCCAGTCCGGGCCGTGCAGGCGGCGCATGAGGACGTCGTCGGCGTTGCCGGCCTGCACCCGCACGCTCACCCAGCGGTCGACCGGGCGCACGGGGTGGGTGATCCAGCGCTCGCCGCGCACCAGCCGGGCGCCGGTGTCCATCACCCGCAGCGCGAGGTCGGAGTCCTCGCGGAAGGCGCGGGGGAAGCGCTCGTCGAACCCGCCGACGGCGGCCAGCGCGGCGCGGCGGTAGGCGAGGTCGGCGGTGATCCAGGAGCTGGTGGCCAGGCCCGCGGTGCCGCGCTCCCAGTCGGTGGGCCGGCGGTCCTCCGGCAGGGGCACCCGCACCCGGCCCTGGCTGCCGGCGACGTCGGCGGGCAGGCCGGCCAGGTCGGCGTCGAGCCGGGCGTACCAGTCGGCGTCGGGGACGACGTCGTCGTCGAGGAAGGCGACCCACTCGGTGCGCGCGGTGCGCCAGCCCAGGTTGCGGGCCCGGGCGGGCCCGCCCCCGCCGGTGCGGACCACCCGGACCGGCGGCAGGCCGGGCCGGTCGACGTCGAGCGGCGGGCCGTCGGGGCGGTCGTCGACCACCACCAACCCGGCCGGGCGCGGCCCCTCGGCAGTGGCGAGCACGTCGAGCAGCACACCCAGCGACGGCCGGCCGATGGTCGGCACGACGACGGTGCAGCTCACGGGCATGATCGCGCCCTGCCCGAGCGCGACGGCCCGCAAACACTACGGGCTTGAAGTGCCTCCGGAAGTGCTGGAACGGCCCCTCCGCAGGGGCCCGCCGCGAGCCTGCGAGCGGTGGGGGGCGGAGGGGTCCTTCGTCAGCGGCGTATGCGGGTGGCCGCGGAGACCCGGGCCAGGGCGTCGGTGACGACGGGCGCCTCGTCACCCAGGAGGATGAGCAGGCGGGCGACGAGGTCGTCGTGGAGCACCGCGGCGGCCCGGACGCGCTCCCGGCCGGACTCGGTGAGCCGGGCGTGCAGCAGCCGGCGGTCGCCCGGGCGCCGCTCGCGGACCACCAGGCCCTGGTCGACGAGCCGGCCCACCGTGCTGGTGACGCCGGCCCGCGACAGCCCCAGCGCCTCGGCCACCTCGCCCATCGTGGCCCGCTCCCCCGGCGCCTCGGCGATCCGGCGCAGCGCCTCGAAGCCGGTCAGCGAGAGGTCGTGCTCGCGGTGCAGCGCGGAGTCGACCCGGTGGGTGATCTGGTCGTGCACCTGCACGATGCGCAGCCACGTCTCGGCCGCGCGGGGCTGCGCCCCGGCGAGCGCCGCGGGGTCGGCCGGGATCCCGGGGGCGAGCACGTCCTCGGAGCGCATCGCCCCATCGTCGCCGATGACGGCCTCAGGCGCTCCCGGGCGGACCGGACGGCACCGTCCGCTCGCGGCGTCCCGCGGCGACGAGCACGAGGCCGGTCGCGGTGACCACGAGCGCCAGCCCCGCCGCGACCAGCGGGACCGGCACCGGGTCGCGGTCGACCGGGGCCGCCGCCGCGGCCACCCGCAGCTGCACCTCGGCGACCGTCTCCGACTCCGCGCCCACCAGCGCCAGCGTCGTCGCCCCGGCGGCCGCACCGCCCGGGATGCGCACCGTGGCCAGCACCTGGCCGTCGGGCCCGGCCGGGACGGCGGTGAGCTCGGTGCCGTCGGCCAGCCGCACCCGGACCACCTCGCCGGGGGTGAACCCGGCGCCGGTGAGGGTGACCGCGTCGCCGGCGGCGACCAGGGCCGACGACGCCACGACGGCGCCGCCGGGCGACACCCCGCCGTCGACCGGGGAACCCGGGGCCGGCTCCGGCAGGCCGGGGACCGGCAGCGCGTCGGGGGCGGCACCGGCCGGCGCGGAGGGGGTGACCGGCTCCTCCGCCGGTCCCTCCCCGGGCGTCATCGGCTCCCCCGGCGACGACGGCGCGGCCGTCGCGGGGGGCGCGGGGGACGCGGGCGGGACGTCGCCGGCGCCGGGCGGGGCGGCGATCGCCGCGCAGTCCTCCTCGGAGGGCCGGGTGAAGACGAAGCCGTCGAGCTCGTCGGTGTAGGCGGTGCCGGAGTCGTCGAGCGCGGTGTACTCCAGCCGGCTGTCGACCACCTCGCCCCAGGCGACGTCGCCGGTGCGCAGGACGACGGTCTCGCCGGCCGCGATCTCCGCGGAGTCCTCGCCGGCGGGCCGGCGGGTGGTGGCCAGCGTGACGGCGTAGGCGACGGTGCCCGCGGTCACCTCGACCACCACCCCGCCGGGCCGGCAGCTCGGCCCGTGCGTCACGCGCGCGTCGGGCCGGGCCGGGTCGTCGACGGCGGCGGCCGGTGCGGCCAGGACCACCCCGCCGGCCAGCAGTCCGGCGACGGAGAACAGCAGAGCGAGCCCTGTCGCGGTGACAGGGCGGGGAGCGTGCCGCGGCCTGTGCCTGGGCAGGGTCCCGACCGGCACGGTGTCCCCCTCGAGCGGTCGTGCACACCACCCGCGGTGGTTCCACCGGCGGCGCGGGACCATTCTGCGGCCCGTGACCCCATGTGGACGATGGTTCGACGGCGCGTCGTTCCCTCCTGACGGCGTGTCGCGGTCCGGGCGTGTCGCGGACCCTGGCCGGTGCCGGTGAGGCGGGTCACTACGGTGGCCGCGTGGACTCAGCAGCCGGGACCGGTCGCCGCCGCCAGAACGAGGTCTACCGGGCCGGCGTGTACGGCCGGACGCCGCGGGTGCCCACCACCGCGGTGCCGCTGCAGCGCCGGGCCAAGGCCCGGCTGACCGCCCGCGCGTACGCCTACGTGGCCGGCGGCGCGGGCGAGGAGAACACGCAGCGGGCCAACCGCGCCGCGTTCGACCGCTGGGCCGTCGTCCCCCGGGTGCTGCGCGACGTCAGCGCCCGTGACACCTCCGTCGAGCTGTTCGGCCGGCGGCTGCCCGCCCCGCTGCTGCTCGGCCCCGTCGGCGCGCTGGAGCTGGTGCACCGGGAGGCCGACCTGGCGGTGGCCCGCGCGGCGGCGTCGCTGGGCGTGCCGTTCGTGTTCTCCAACCAGGCGTCGGTGCCCATGGAGACCTGCGCGGAGGCGATGGGGGACGCGCCGCGCTGGTTCCAGCTGTACTGGTCGACCTCCGACGAGCTGGTGGAGAGCCTGGTCGGGCGCGCCGAGGCGGCCGGCTGCGAGGCGCTGGTCGTCACCCTCGACACCACGATGCTCGGCTGGCGCCCGCGCGACCTCGACCTCGGCCACCTGCCCTTCGCGCTCGGCAAGGGCATCGCGCAGTACACCTCCGACCCGGTCTTCCGGCGGCTGGCCGAGCAGCGGGTGGCCGGGGCCGGCGACGCCGCGCCCGTGCAGGCCGCCGACGCCGCCGGCCGCGACCGCCAGCCCCGGCCGACGCTCGCCGCGGTGCTGGCGATGGTCGGGATGGCCCGCGCGTGGCCGGGGCCGCTGCGGGAGAACCTGCGCTCGCCGCTGCCGCGGGCCGCCGTCGAGACCTTCCAGGCCATCTACTCGCGGCCCTCGATCACCTGGGCCGACCTCGCGTGGCTGCGCGCCCGCACCCGGCTGCCGATCCTGCTCAAGGGCGTCCTGCACCCCGACGACGCCCGCCGCGCGCTCGACGAGGGCGTCGACGGCGTGGTGGTGAGCACCCACGGCGGCCGGCAGGTCGACCGCTCGATCTCCGCGCTGGACGCGCTGCCCGACGTCGTGGCCGCCGTCGGCGACCGCGCGCCGGTGCTGCTCGACAGCGGCATCCGCAGCGGCGCCGACGTGCTCGTCGCCGTGGCGCTCGGCGCCCGGGCCGTGCTGCTCGGCCGGCCCTACGCGTGGGGCCTCGGGCTCGCCGGCGAGGAGGGGGTGCGCCAGGTCGTGTCCGACGTCCTCGGCGAGTTCGACCTCTCCCTCGGCCTGACCGGCCACACCTCGGTGGCCGAGCTGACCCCCGAGGTCCTGCGCCGCATCCCCTGACCCGGCCGTCGCCGAGGAGGTCCGCGTGAGTGCTCCGTCCGCCGGCAGCCGGCTGTTCCGGCGCAAGCCGGTGTCGGCGATGGTCGAGGAGACCGGCACCGAGCAGCCCGACGGCGGCGCGCTGGCCCGCCGGATGGGCGTCGGCCAGCTCATGGGGCTCGGCATCGGCGCCACCATCGGCACCGGGATCTTCTTCGTGATGAGCACGGCGGTGCCCGAGGCCGGCCCCGCCGTGATCGTCTCGTTCGTGCTGGCCGCGGTCACCGCCGGCTTCACCGCGCTGTGCTACGCCGAGCTGGCCTCCACCATCCCGGTGGCCGGCTCCTCCTACTCCTACGCCTACGCGACGCTGGGCGAGGTCGTCGCCTACGTCGTCGGCTGGTGCCTGGTGCTCGAGTACGCGGTCAGCTCGGCCGCGGTGTCGGTGGGCTGGAGCGAGTACCTCAACGAGCTGCTCGACGACACGGTCGGCCTGCGCATCCCCGACGCGCTGTCGTTCGCGCCCGGCGCCGGCGGGGTGGTCAACCTCCCGGCCGTCGTGCTGGTGACGCTGTGCGCGCTGCTGCTGGTGCGCGGCGCCAGCGAGTCGGCGCGGGCGAACGCGGTGATGGTGGTCCTCAAGATCGCCGTCCTGCTGTTCTTCGCCGCGGTCGCCCTCACCGCCTTCGACGCCGGCAACCTGACGCCGTTCGCGCCGCTGGGCGCGGCCGGCGTCGGCGTCGCGGCGTCGTCGATCTTCTTCAGCTTCATCGGCCTCGACGCCGTCTCGACCGCCGGCGAGGAGGTGCGCGACCCGCGGCGCACGCTGCCGCGCGCGATCCTCGGCTCCCTGCTCGTGGTGACCACGGTGTACCTGCTGGTGGCCGTCGCCGCGGTGGGCGCCCAGGCGGCGGGCGCCTTCGAGGGGCAGGAGGCGGGGCTGGCGGTGATCCTCGAGGACGTCACCGGCTCGCGCTGGCCGGCGATCGTGCTGGCCGCCGGGGCGGTGGTCTCGATCTTCTCCGTGACGCTGGTGACGATGTACGGCCAGACCCGGATCCTGTTCGCGATGAGCCGCGACGGCATGGTCCCGTCGCTGTTCAGCCGGGTCGACCCGCGCACGCTGACCCCGGTCCGCGGCACGGTCGCCGTCGCGCTGTTCGTCGGGGTGCTGGCGGGGTTCGTGCCGCTGGACTTCCTCATCGACCTGACCAGCATGGGCACGCTCGTCGCCTTCCTCGTCGTCTCGGTGGGGGTGGTGGTGCTCCGGTCGACCCGCCCCGACCTGCCGCGCGGCTTCCGGGTGCCCGGCTACCCCGTCGTGCCCGCCCTCTCGGTGCTGTTCTGCCTCTACCTCCTCTACGGGCTCCCCGGGATCACCTGGCTGCTGTTCGCCGGCTGGCTGGCGCTCGCCGCGGTCGTCTACGTGACCTACGCGCGCACCCACTCGCGGCTGCGGGACCCGCGGTGACGCTCGTCGTCGGGCACCCGGCCGACCTCGAGGAGCGCGGCGACGCCCACCTGCTGCTGGCCGCGGTGCTCGCCCGCACGGCCGGGGAGGACGTCGTCGTCGCCACGGTCACCGCCCGCGGGTTCCCCGACCCGCGGGCGGACCGGGAGTACCGGACGTGGGTCGCCGAGGTCGCCCGCGCGCGCCAGGGCCGGGCGGCGCACGCGCTGCGGACGGCGGGCGTCGGCGAGGTGCGCACGGTCGCCGTCGAGGCGCCGTCGGTGCCCGCCGGGCTGGTCAGCGTGGTGACGCAGGTGGGCGGCTCGCTGCTCGTGCTCGGCCGCGACGGCGCGGTGCCCGAGCACCTGCTGCGCTCCTCCCCCGTGCCGCTCGCGCTGGCCGCGCGCGCCGGCTCGCCGGGCGAGCGGGTGACCCGGGTGACCTGTACGTGGGCCGGCACCGACCGCTCGCGGGCGGCGCTGGCCTGGGCGACCCGCACCGCCGCGGCGTGGGGCGTGCCGCTGCGGCTGGTCACCTTCGCGCCCGACCGCGACCCACTGCTGCCGTCGGAGACGGGCCTGCACGTCGAGCGGGAGGTCAGCAGCGCGTGGGCGCGCCAGGCGCAGGCCGAGCTCGACGCCGTCGCCGCGCGCCTGCCGGGGACGACGGACACGCGGGTGGCCCGGGGCTCGGGCTGGCCGGGGGCGGTGGCGGCGGCCGGATGGTCCGACGGCGACCTGCTGGTGGTCGGCTTGTCGCGCCTCGGCCCGCTGGCCAGGGTGTTCCTCGGGTCGACCGCGACCCGGATCGTGCGGGCCGCGCCGGTGCCCGTGGTGGTCGTCCCGCGCGGCACGGAGGACACGCCCGGGCGGGGTTGACGCCTGCTGTGACGGCGCTCACAGTGGTGTCGGGCGGGGGAGCCGGCAATCGAGTGGCCTCCCACTGCTGGGAGGATCGACCAACGCGGCCAGACCGCCAGGACCGGCCCCCCGCCCCACTCCCTCAGGGCAGCAGCCCGCCGGGCGCTCGGCGGAGTCAGGCCCGCTGCAGGACTGCTGCGCCGTCGAGGGCGTCGAGTTCGGCGGCCAGAGCCTCGGCGAGGGCCTCGACGTGCGGCTCGTGGAGCACGCTCTCGTGGTCCCCCGCCACGTGGACGGTGGTGACGGGACCCCGCAGCCACGGACCCCATTCCGCACGGGCCTGGGCCGCCCCGTCGTCGCGGGCGACGACGACCAGCGTCCGCCCGTCCCAGGGCCGGCCGCGGTAGCGCCGGGCCACCAGCATCCCCTGGCGGTGGAAGCGGAGGTAGTTGCCGAGCACGTCGGGCAGCAGGCCGGCACTCAGGATTGCCCCCACCTGCTTGAGCCGGGTCAGAGGGCCTCCGTCGAGGACCGGCGGCTGCGCGGACGGATCCGGTGGGAAGCTGTCGAGCACCGCGAGCAGCTCGACCGTCTCACCCTCCGCGCGCAGTCGTTGCGCCATCTCCAGGGCCACGAGCCCTCCGAGGGAGTGGCCGGCGAGACGGTACGGGCCCGCGGGCTGGAGGGTCCGGACCACGGCGAGGTGACGGGCCGCCATCGCCT
Organism: Geodermatophilus sp. SYSU D01106; assembly: GCF_054049995.1. NCBI lineage: Bacteria > Bacillati > Actinomycetota > Actinomycetes > Geodermatophilales > Geodermatophilaceae > Geodermatophilus > Geodermatophilus sp. SYSU D01106. The sequence continues at coordinate 18,495 of NZ_JBJGYM010000019.1, forward strand.
CGACCGACCAGTCCGGGAGGCCCCGGCCCTCGAGTCCGTGCGCCTGGAGGCCGAAGACCGGCAGATCGGACGCCAGACGGGCAGCGAGGGGCCGGAACCCGAGGGCGACCCCGCCCGCGCCGGCGACGCAGAACAGCGGGGCACGGCCACCGACCCCCCGCAGGCGGACGAGCGTCGGGTGCGCCCGTGTGCGGTGCCGCCGCACCGCGGCCGCGAATGCCTCCACGGTCGAGGCGTCCGCCAGCAGGGCGGTCGACAGGACGGAGTCGGCGACCCCCAGCTCGTTCCCGACCGCGGCGAGGAGCTCCTCCGCCGCGAGCGAGTCCCCGCCGAGCGCGAAGAAGTCGGCGTCGCGGCCCACCCGGTCCACGCCGAGCACACGCGCGAAGACACCGGCGACGACGCGCTCCCAGTCGGTGAGCGGGGCGGCGGACCCGAGGTCGACGGGGGGCACCGCCGGGAGTGCCGACCGGTCGAGCTTCCCCCGCTCCGTCCGCGGCAGGGCCGAGAGCAGGACCACCTGCTCGGGGACCATGAACGACGGCAGCGCCTCGCGGACCACCCGGCGGACCGAGGACGCCTCGAGCCGCCCCTCGGCGGGGACCACGTATGACACGAGCCGAGCACGCCCCGTGTCCTCAGCCACCAGGCCCACGGTCACCGCCTCCCGGATCTCGGGCCGGGCGAACAGCACCGCGTCCACCTCGCCCGGCTCGACGAGGTGACCGCGGATCTTGACGCTGTGGTCCGTGCGGCCGAGCAGCCGCACGGTCCCGTCGTCGGCGATCACGGCGGCGTCACTGGTGACGAACTCCCGGACGCCGTCGTCGAGGTCGCCAAAGACCTCCGCGGTGGCCTCCGGCGCGTTCCAGTAGCCGTCGGTCAACCAGCGCGACCGCACGACGAGCCGGCCCGTCCCTGTCGCGGAGTCGTTGCCGTACTCGTTACGCACCACCAGCCGGACGCCGGACACGGGCCGGCCCACCGGCGTCGGCCCCGCCGGCAGGGGCTCGTCGGGCCCCATGACGTTCTCGCAGATGAGCCAGGTCTCGGTGGACCCGTAGCGGTTGCGGATCTCGCATCGAGGGCCCACCAGCCGCCGGACGGCCTCCAGCTCGGCGGCGTGCACCGTCTCGCCGGCCATGGTGAGACGGGCCAGCCCGTCGAGGGTGGTCCCGGCCGGACTGCTCGCCACGATCCCCCGCAGGATGGCCGGACTGGCCACCAGCACCGTGGCGCCCACCTCCCGCAGCCAGGCGGGCAGCCGGCCCACCGGAGTGGTCCGCGGGTCGAACATCTGCTGCGTCGCTCCCGAGAGCAGCCCGGCCAGGGTGAGGCCGATGCCGGCGCTGAACGCCATCGGCAGGAGGTTGACCACCGTGTCACCGCGGCCGTAGCAGCCGGTCGCCGTCGCGTTGGTGTACGCGTCGTGCAGGAAGGACGCCGGCCCGCAGGCAACACCTTTGGGGCGGCCTGTGCTGCCCGAGGTGAAGACCAGCGCCAGCGGCGTCCCCGGCCCGTGCGGTGTCGCGGCGAGCATCGACGCTGCATCCCGCACCTCGTCAGGGTCGCCCGCGACCAGGACGTCCGCACACAGCGCCTCGGCCGTGGCTCGGTGCACCTCCTCGGTGACGCACAGGACCGCGCCCGCGGAGTCGACGTAGTGGCGGAGCCGGGCGGCCGGTGTCGTCGCATCGAGGACGACCACCGGTGCGCCCGACGCGACGACGCCGACGACGGCGACGACCGCGTCGACGCCGTGCCCGCGCAACACCGCCACCGGGGCCCCGCCGGGGTTGCGCCGCCGGACGGCCGCGCACACGGCGGCCGCCTCCCCGAGCAGCTCGCCGTAGGTCAGCCCCCGACCCGGGTCCCCCACCGCGACGACGTCGGGCTGGGCGGCCGCCACGGCGAGCAGGCGGTCGATGACCGTCGTCGCCGTGGCGTCGTCGCTCAAGGGCAGCAGGACGGCCATGGGCACCTCCGGGGGCGGACGCCCCGACCTCCCGGGGCTGACGCACGCTACGCGACAAGGGGGCAACAGGTATAGCGCCCCCCGCGCCGGGGGTCCTCAGCCACCCGTCTGGGTGGCGGGTGCGTGTCCCCGGACACACAGCGGCCCCGCACTCCGGGGAGTGCGGGGCCGCTGTGCTGTCTCAACCAGACGTGCACCCGAAGGGATTCGAACCCCTAACCTTCTGATCCGTAGTCAGATGCTCTATCCGTTGAGCTACGGGTGCGGAGTGTTCAGTTGTCGTGCGCGGAGGCTCCGGGATTTGAACCCGGGATGGGGATTAACCCAAACCGCATTAGCAGTGCGGCGCCATAGACCGGACTAGGCGAAGCCTCCCGGGGTCCGAGTTCCCCCGGTACCACCGAGAGAAGAGACTACCAGCGCCTCCGGGGCGACTCCCAGCCCGGGGGGTCCCCGGGCTGGGAGCGCAGGTCAGGCGGCCACCCGCTCCCGCGGCCGGGCCGGCGCGGCCCGGCCGGGCACCAGCGTGACGACGACGGCAGCCGCGGCGCCCGCGACGGCCAGGAGCAGGCTCCCGGTGACGCCGGAGGAGTCGATCAGCGCGCCGCCGAACGCCGCGCCCAGCGCGGAGGCGCCGGTGGCCATGGTCGACAGCCAGGTGAACGCCTCCGTGGTGGCGTGCGCCGGGGCCAGCGAACCCACCAGCGAGCTCTGCACGGTCAGCGTCGGCGCGATGGCCGTGCCGCCGAGGAACAGCAGGGCGCCCAGCACCCAGGGGCTCGACGCCGCGACGAGCGGCGCCAGGCCGATCGTCACGCCGAGCAGCAGCCACCGGTACTGGCGCGGCAGCGAGGCGCTGACCACGCGGGCGCCGAACCACAGCCCGCCGGCCACCGAGCCGAGCGACCACAGCGCCAGCAGCAGGCCGGACAGGCCCGGGGAACCGGACTCGTCGGCGAACGCCGGGATGGCGACCTCGAGCGCGCCGAACCCGAGCATCAGCGCCGAGCCGCTGACGAGCACCCGCGGCATGCCGGGGGCGAGCACGGTGGCGAAGGGGCTGGTGCGCTCGACGGCCGGCACGGGCACCCAGCGGCGCATGGCGCCCGACGTCGCGATGGCGAGGGCGCCGCAGACGGCGAGGGTGCCGGCGACGGCGAGCGCCCACGCCGGGCTCGCCAGGACCGCCAGCGCGGCGACGACCGTGGGGCCCGCGACGAAGACGAGCTCGGTGGCGGTGGCGTCGAGGGCGTAGGCGGTGCCGCGGACGGCGGGGTCGACCCGCGACCACAGCGCCCGGACGGTGCCCGACACCAGCGGCGTCGCGGCGCCGGCGGCGGCCGCGGCGGCGACGACGGCCGGCGTGGGTGCGCCGCCCAGGACGACGGCGACGAGCAGGACCAGCAGCAGCGGGTAGGCGGCGGCCTGGGCCAGCAGGACCGGCCGCGGGGTGCGGCGGTCGGCCAGCCGGCCGAGGACGGGCGCCATCGCGGCCATCGCGAGGCCGTAGGTGGCCGACGCGAGGCCGGCGACGGCGTAGGACCCCGTCTGCTGCTGCACCATGAGCAGCAGCGCCAGCGGGACCATCGCCGAGGGCAACCGGCCGGCGAAGCCGGCGAGCAGCAGGACGGGGGCCGACGGCAGGCGCCAGACGGACAGGTACGAACGCACGGCAGAGCTCACTTCAGTACACGCGGAAACCGGAACAGTAGGCGGTCAAGTCACGTTGACCCCCTACGACAGTAGCAGGGCGGTAGGGAGTCACATGGACTACGACACCTACGGGTCGAACGCCGTGGAGCTGGCCATCCACCTGGCCAACGTCGAGCGCGACGGCGAGTGGGCCCCCGCGTTCCTGCGCGCCCACGACGAGTGGTTCACGCCACAGACCGCGCTGGACCTCTCCCCCGCCGAGGCCCGGCGCGCCGCGGCCACCGCCGACCTCGTCCGCGCGGTCGCCCTGGCGGGGTCGCAGGCGGAGGTCCTCGAGCGGCTCAACGAGCTGCTCACCCTCGCCCGTCCGCACCCCTACGCCACCGACCACGACGGCGAGCTGCACCTGCACTACGCCCGCCCCGACGCCCCGGCGCTCGAGCAGCTGACGACGACGGTCGCCATGGGCCTGTCCCAGGTCGTCGTGCAGCACGGGTGGCAGCGGCTGGGCGTCTGCTCGGCCGAGGGCTGCGACGACGTCTACGTCGACACCTCCCGCAACGCCAGCCGGCGGTACTGCTCCAACACCTGCGCCAGCCGCTCCACCGTCGCGGCCTACCGGGCACGCCGGAAGGCCTGAGCACCCATCCGGACGGGGCCGTAACGTCCCGCCCGTGACCCCGCTGCGGCTCCGCTACTGGGACGCGCGGCTGCACGCCGCCGTCGGGGCGCTGCCGGAGTCCCCCGCCGACCGGTGGCTGCGCCGGCTCACCCGCAGCGCCGACCACGGGCGGCTGTGGTTCGCCGTCGCGCTGCTGCTGGCGCTGCGCCGGGGCCCCTCACGCCGGGCGGCGCTGCGCGGCCTCGGCTCGCTGACGGTGGCCAGCGCCGTCGTCAACGCCGTCCTCAAGCGCGTCTTCGGCCGGGTGCGGCCGGACATGGCCAACCTGTCGGCCGGCCGCGCGCTGCCGCGGGCGCCGCACACCTTCTCCTTCCCGAGCGGCCACTCCGCCTCCGCCGGCGCCTTCGCCACCGGGGTGGTCCTGGAGAGCCCGCTGGCCGGGGCCGCCGTCGGCCCGCTGGCCCTCGCCGTCGGCTACTCCCGGGTGCACGTGGGCGTGCACTACCCGGGCGACGTCGTCTCCGGCCTGGCGATCGGTGCAGGTCTGGCGCTGGCCGGGCGGCGGCTCCGCCCGCCGCCGACGCCGCCCGCGGCGGCCCCCGGGGCGCCGGCACCCGCGCTGCCCCGCGGGGCCGGGCTGGTCGTCGCGGCCGGTCCCGCCGCCACGGACGTCCGGCGGCTGCTGCCGGACGCCGAGGTGCTCGACCGCGGGCCGGACGCGCTCCGCGACGCCGCCCGCGGCGGCCGGGCCCGGGCGCTCGGCGTGGCCGGCGACGAGGGCGCCGTCGCCGTGGCCGCCGCCGTCGCCGCGGAGCACGGGCTGCCGCTGGCCGTGTTCGGCGGCACGGGGCCCCTCGGCGGGGCGCCGGAGGAGACCGCGGCCGCGGTCGCGGCGGGCTCCGCGGCGGCGGTGGACGTCGCGGACGTGGACGGCGCGCTCGTCACCGGTCCCGCCGTCGTCGGCCTGCGCCTCCCGCCCGGCCCCCGGGCCGCGGCGCGGGCGCTCCGGGACGCGACGCCGGTGGGCGTGGTCGTCGACGGCCGGCCGGCGGAGGTGTGGGCGCTGTCCGTCGCCCCCGGGCGGTCGGGCGGCCCGCTCGACGTCCGGTGCGTGCGCGCCGACGTGCCGTTCGCCCGCCTCCGCGCGGCCCTCGCACCCGGCGGCCGGCCGGTCCCCGCCGGCCGGGAGGTGCGGGTGCACCTGTGGTCGGGCCCGCGGCCGGTGCACCTCGGCGGCCGCGCCGGGGAGGTGGCGACGTCGTTCGCCGTCCGGGCCCGGCCGCCGCTGGTCGTCTACCGCCCGCGCTGACCACCGAGCGGGACGCGACGCCGGTCACTAGGTTCCGGAGCAGGGTGTCCCGGAGCGCCGCACGGGCATGAGGGGACACACGGTCAGCCCATCGACGGAAGAGGTCCCCATGTTGGTCCGCCGGATCGCCCGGCCCCTGCTCGCCGCATCGTTCGTCTACGGCGGCGTCGACACCCTCCGGAACCCGCAGACGCGCGTCCCGGGCGCGCAGCCGGTCGTCGACACGATCACGAAGACCGCCGACGAGCAGCTCCCGGTCCAGGTCCCGCGCGACGTCGAGCAGTGGGTGAGGATCGACGCCGGCATCAAGGTGGGCGCGGGCGCGCTGTTCGCCCTCGGCAAGCTCCCCCGCCTCAGCGCCCTCGCGCTGGCCGGCAGCATCGTCCCCACGACCCTCGCGGGGCACCGCTTCTGGGAGCACGAGGACCCGGAGGAGCGCTTCGGCCAGCTGTCGAACTTCCTCAAGAACGCCGGGCTCCTCGGCGGCCTGCTCATCGCCGCCGTCGACACCGAGGGCCGCCCGTCGGTGGGCTACCGGGCCAAGCGCGCCGCCAAGCGCGCGGGTGCCGCCACCGAGAAGAGCCTCGAGCAGGCCCAGAAGCGCGCCGCCAAGGCGGAGAAGAAGGCCCAGAAGCAGCTGAAGAAGGCCAGCTGAGCACGCCCCTGACGCCCGCGGCCGCGCTCCGGAGGATCGCCTTCCTCCTGGAGCGCGCCCGCGAGCCCACGCACCGGGTGGCGGCGTTCCGCACCGCGGCCGCCGTCGTCGACGCGCTGCCCGAGGGCGAGCTCGAGCGGCGGATCGCCACCCGGACGCTGACCGACCTCCGCGGCATCGGCCCCAAGACCGGCGCCGCGATCGTGCAGGCGCACGCCGGCGAGGTGCCGGAGTACCTGGCCCGCCTCGAGGACGCGTACGCCGAGCTGGTCCCGCTCGCCGACGACGTCGCGGAGTTCCGCGCCGCCCTGCGCGGCGACCTGCACACCCACTCCGACTGGTCCGACGGCGGCAGCCCGATCCGCGAGATGGCCGAGGCCGCGATCGCCCTCGGCCACGAGTACATGGCGCTGACCGACCACTCGCCGCGCCTGACCGTCGCCAACGGGCTGACGGCGGAGCGCCTGGAGCGCCAGCTCGACGTCGTCGCCGCGCTCAACGAGGAACTCGCCCCGTTCCGGCTCCTCACCGGCATCGAGTGCGACATCCACACCGACGGCAGCCTCGACCAGACCGACGAGCTGCTCGGCCGCCTCGACGTCGTCGTGGCGAGCGTGCACTCCGACCTGCGGGCCGAGTCGGCCGCGATGACCGAGCGCATGCTCGCCGCCGTCGAGAACCCGCACACCGACGTCCTCGGCCACTGCACCGGCCGGCTGCTGATCCCGCGCGAGCAGCGGGAGGGCCGGCGCCAGCGCCCGCGCCCCGAGAGCGCCTTCGACGCCGAGGCGGTGTTCTCCGCCTGCGTCGAGCACGGCACCGCCATCGAGATCAACTCGCGGCCCGAGCGGCTCGACCCGCCGCTGCGCCTGCTGTCGCTCGCCGTCGAGCTGGGCTGCTCGTTCGCCGTCGACACCGACGCCCACGCCCCCGGCCAGCTCGACTGGCAGTCCAACGGCTGCGAGCGGGCCGTGGAGACCGGCGTCGACCCCGACCGGGTCGTCAACACGTGGACCGCCGACGAGCTGCTGGAGTGGACGGCGGCTGGCTGAGGGGACGGCCCGCGACCGAGCAGTCAGGCGGGGAGGGATCAGCCGGCCGGCCGGGCGGGCGGCTGGACCCCTGCCTCGTCGTCGTGGCCGCCCGCCCCGAGGTCCACCGGCCTCTCGGCGCTGAGGCGGGCCACCGTGCGGAACCAGAAGGGCACGACCGCCCAGTAGGCGATGGCGAAGCCGTAGGCCGCGCCGACCGCGCCTCCGACGAGGAGTCCGCCGACGCCGAAGACCACGAGCATCACCGAGACAGCGGCGTGGATGCGGAAGACCGCGTCCGAGCGGCCCATCCCGTACGCCACGCAGGCCGGTCCGACCGAGATCAGGTTGCCCACCTGGCCGATGACGGACGCCAGGAGCACCGTCTGCACGCCGTCCCACGAGTCACCGAGGAGCTCGACGCCCCACGCGTCGGGCAGCAGCAGCATGACCAGACCCCAGAGCAGCCCCCCCAGGGACAGCGCGCCACCGAGTGCGGTCGCGGCCAGCACGCGGGTACGGGGGGACAGCCCCGGTCGGCGGGAGATCTCCGGGACACCGAAGGCCATCGCGCTGGCCGCCAGCAGGGACACCGGTCCGAGCACCACCTGCGCGCCGCGCAGGGAGCCGATGTCGGTCAACGTGCCGAGGGCTCCCACGAGGAGGAGCGCTCCCTGATAGGCGCCCTGCAACAGGAGCGCCTCCGTGACGAGGTACCGCGTGAGGTCCCAGTGCTCCTTGAGCCAGCCCCAGGCCCCGGACAGCCGAGGAGCCACCCGCCCTCGCCGTACCCCGACGGCGGCCGCGGCCGCCGCGGCCACCCCCCAGGCGATGACGTAGGGCACCGCGGATCCCGCCCCGATCGCGAGGAAGACCGCCACCCCGACGATCTGCAGGACCATCCACACGGCATCGATCAGGGTGGCCATCTCGGGCCGGCGCTGGGAGAAGAAGGCCATCCGCCAGGCGTCCTGGACGAGGAGCCCCGGGAGGAGCAGCGCCATGGCCATCAGCGCCGTCCCGACGCCGCCGCCGAGCACCAGGCCCGCGACCAGGACGGCCGCACCGAGGGCGAGACCGACCACCGCACCGGTCCCCGTCGACCGGGCAGCGGCGTCGCGGAAGGTCGCGTCGGACACCCCGGCGAACCGGATCATGATCGGCTGGCTCGCCAGCGACCGGGAGACGAGCACGGCGACGGAGTAGACGGTGAAGGACACCGTGAAGGCGCCGAAGCTCTCCTCGTCCACCGCGCGCGCCACGAGGAGGGACAGGGCGAGGTTGCTCAGACTGGACAGGCCCTGGTCGGCCACGTTCCAGCCCGCCTTGCGGACCAGCGCGAGGACGGAGGGCCTGCGCTCACGCGTGCCGCTCACTCGGCCGGGCACCCCGATCCCGTCGCACGGCTGCGGTTCACGGGGGCGGCGGGGCCGTGGCCCGGATCGGCCGGTCGACGAGACACGCCCGTCACGGTAATCGGCGTGATCGCTGACGTCACTGCCCCCGAACAGGGGAGACCCACGCCTCACCCGGGGTCCGGGACGAGTTCCGTCGGTACGCTTCCGCCGCACGGGCGCATGGACGGACCAGGCCCCAGACGCGACGAGAGGGGATCCACGGATGGCAGTGCGGGCCTTGTTCCGGTCCTACGGCGGGGAGAACCTCAAGGACCGACCGGAGTACTACAGCAAGCTCTCGTGCCTCCTGTCCTTCCTGCGCGCGGCGGAGGCCGCGGGGGTCGAGCCCGTGTTCCTCAACGACGGCCCCATCCCGGAGGACCGCCTACGGGTGATGCAGTCCGCCGGCGAGGTCGTCGAGCTCCCCGGCGTGGGGATGCGGCAGTCCTACCTGGCCGGGCTGCGCCTGGTGACCGACGGTCGGTGGTCGGGTGACGACGTGGCGTGGATGAGCGAGGACGACTACCTGTACAGCCCGGAGGCGCTCGTCCGGCTCGGACAGGTCGCCGACGCCGTCCCCGAGGCGGAGTACTTCGCTCTCTACGGGTCGACGCCGGCCCATCCGGCCACCGAGGGCCAGGTCCCCGACGACGGCCCCCGGGGGTGGCGAGACCTCGCCCCCTGGGAGGTCGACGGGCAGGCGTGGGTGCGCATCCGCAGCACCGCGAGCACCTTCGGCGCCCGCATCGGCGCCCTCACCGACGACCTCGGCGTCTTCCGGCTCTGCATGGCACCGCACCGGCACATGTACCGGGACCACGACACCTGCCTCGTCTACCAGGGCTTCGAGCCCTACACCTACGGAGAGCTCGCTCGTGCGGCGGCCGGCCTGACGCCCGGCTCCGTCCGTGACCGGATCCGGGGGATGTGGCTGTCCCCCTTCCTGCTCGCCACGAACCTCCGGGCTCACCGCCGCGCCGATCGCAGGCGGATCCTCGTCGCCGCCGACCCCAATCTCGCCTCGCACATGGAGGACGCTCTGATGGCGCCCGGCGTGGACTGGCGGGCCGTGCACGAGGAGACCGGAGCCTGGGCCGCCGACCGGGGGCTGATCGGGACGACGTCGCCGGCGGCCTGACCGCGTCGTCAGGCGTGGGGACGGTCGCCCGTCACCACAGCCGCTGGTAGGCGGCGGCCGACTCCGGCATCAGCGTCTCCGGGTACAGGATGAACTTGCCGTCGTAGCCGTCGACGTTGAACAGGACGTCGTAGAGGACCTCCCCCGGCCCGTCGCCGGCGTTCTCCTGCAGGAAGGCGTTCATCGCCTCCATGAAGGCCGGGGAGTCCCCCTCCAGGGCGTTGCCGGACCACTCGGGGACGGCCAGCGGCAGACCCGCGCTGCGAGCGAACTCCAGGTGCTCCTCGATGCCCTTCGGCGCCCCGTGACCGTCGACGTCGTCGGCCGTCTGGTCCCAGCCGGCCTGGTCGTCGACGTACGGGAAGTTGTTGTAGTAGTCGACGCCGATCACGTCGACGTACTCGGCACCGGGGAAGGCCTCGCGCCAGTCCATGCCGTTGCCCACCGACTCCCGGTTCACGCAGAACACCAGCTGCGACTCCGGGAAGATCTCCTGCTGCAGCGCCCTGAACCGCTGCCAGGCCACGATGAAGTCTCCGTGGTTGTCGGCGTTCACCGACCACGGGTACCAGTTGCCGTTGAGTTCGTGGGCGAAGCGGATGAACAGCGTCCCGTCCCGGTCACCCCACAACTGGCGCAGGTTGGTCAGCGACTGCCGCCACCGGCCGTCATAGGTACCCCCGGCCGCCTCGGCCCAGGTCTCACCCTCGTCGATCGCCCCGATCGCGATGTCCAGCGACTCGTTCCACGACCCGAACTCCCCACCGGGCTGCAGCTGGGGGAGTTCGACCATCCCCTGGTTGTTGTCGGCCCAGGTCCCCGCGATCGTCAGGGGATCCCCACGCCAGGTGGCGAAGTCGCCGACGGCCACCCCTTCGCCGGACGCCCCCGACAGCCACGAGACGACGGGCGGCGCGCCGGTGTCCGGACTGGGTGACGACACCCGCTCCGGGACGTCGTCGGCGGTCACGACCACCACCGCGGCGGCGACCACGACGGCCAGGCCACCGGCGAGGCCGGCCAGGAGGACAGGACGGCCGCTCCACCGGCGGCGCCGGTGGGCGCCACGCTCGTCGACCGTCTCCTGGGCGTCCAGGGTGGCCTGTGGCTCCCCTGACATCGCAGCACCCACCTCCGATGGTCCGGTCACCCGAACGGCTCTCACTCGTCGGAGCCACCGTCGGGACGTGGGGCCTCTGTCCCCGGCTACCCTGCGCGAGCAGGACTCTCCGCTCACTGGAGAGTACGCGAACCGCCACGTCAGAGGGCATGGCGCCGGACACTGGAGAACCACCGCATGTCGACCGTGGGGCCTGACGCCTCGACCGGCTCTGACCCGGCACGCACTGCGTCCTGGGAGCTCGTGATCGTGGCCTACCGGAGCAGGCCGCAGATCGAGGGTCTGCTCTCCGGACTGCCCGGCGACCTCCCCGTGGTGGTGGTCGACAACTCCGACGGGACCGATGGGCTGCGCGACGTCGTGCTCGCCCGACCGGGTGGCCGCTACCTCGAGGGCGGAGGGGTGGGCTTCGCGCGAGCCGCGAACAAGGGCGCACGTTCCTCGACCGCGGACGTCCTGCTGTTCGTCAACCCCGACACCCGGCCCCGCCTCGACGACCTGACCGACCTGGTCCAGGACGTGCTGACCGATCCCACCTGCGCCGCGAGCGCCGGCACGCTCGTCGAGCCCGACGGCCGCGCTCAGATCGGCGTGGGCGGCTGGGAGCCGTCGGTGCGCCGCGCTGCGGTGCACGCCGCCGGGCTGCACAAGCTCTTCCCCGAGAGCGGCATCTTCGCCCGTCCCCGCATCGGTGCGCCGGCGGACGTCGACTGGGTGAGCGGCGGCTGCATGGCCGTGCGGCGGGAGACCTTCCTGCAGCTGGGGTGCTTCGACGAGGGGTACTACGTCTACCTCGAGGACGTCGAGTTCGGCCGCGCCGCGCGGGCCGCCGGGCTGCACGAGAACCTTCGGACCGATGTCACGATCACGGGCTCCAGCGGGGGGTCCGGCGCGCCGTCGCTGGAGATGATGCGGCTGCGCGGCGCGTCCCTCCGGCGCTATCTGCGGCGGCACCACCCGACGGTCAGTGCGGCGCTGATGACCGCGCTCATCGGCCTGGGCTATGTCGTGCGGGCCGCGGAGCGCCGAGCACGCGGTGACGTTCAGCGCGCACGCGAGCACTGGGCGTACGCCGTCGGGTCCTTCACGGGCACGGCGACGGTGGGCGGCCGTGTGGTGACCCGAGCCTGACCTCACGAGCCGGGCACCGGCCGATTGCCTGGGACCTCCGCGTCCTGTGCAATGCGTCCGAGATCTTGGCTGAGAGGAGACGACGTGACGGTCCGGCGGGCACCGAGCGAGCGGCGGGGGGACGTGAGGTCACCCGACCTGCTCCTCGGGGGAGCACTCGCGATCGGTCTGCTCCTGACCTTCACCGTCGGCGTCCCGACGGCGCTCTTCGCGCTGAGTCTGCTGCCGTTGGCCTGGGCGGTGGTCGTGGTGGCCCGAGGGGTGTCCCTGGGCGTCGCACGCCCGCCGCTGCGTGTGGCGCACGCCCTCCTGGCCAGTGCCACGCTCGCGAGCCTCGCCTGGGCGAGCGCGTCGTCCGAGCTCCTCACCGAGCCCAGCGCGCTGCGGTCCTCGGCCGGCGCGTCCTCGTTCACGGGTGGCGCAACCCCGACCCCGGCGCCGTCCCCGGGGGAGGCTCCCGCCGGGGCGACGGTCGGAGACCAGGGCACCGGCGACGTCGAGCAGGGCGGCGGGGGACCCGCCGTCCTCCCGGCCCCGTCTGACATCCCCTCGCCCGGCGGCTCCTCGTCGACCGGCGGGTCTCCGCAGTCCGACCCGCCGTCCACGACCACCGGCTGGTCCGGGACGTCCCCGACGCCGGACCAGGGGCCACTCCCGTCCACCGCGGCCGGCCCCTCGGACAGCCCGGTCGCGCCGGAGGCCACCGCGCCGTCCCCCGGCGGGCCGACGTCGTCCGCACCCGTCGCCGGCTCGACCGCCCAGCCCTCGGCGGGCACCGCGACAGCCCCCGGTACCGCCACCTCGACCCCGCGGCCGCAGACGACGACCGCGGGGACGGCGGCACCGACCACCCCGCCCCCGGTGACGGGCGGGGTCCCCACGACCTCGGCACCGGTGCCACCGAGCACCCAGGCCCCGACGACGTCGTCGGCACCGACCGCCCCCGCCGGTGGCACGCCGGCCGGTCCCACCTCGGCAGCGGCGACCACGTCCTCCTGGATCGACGCGCCGACGCCGACCGCCCCGCCGCCCACCCCCGCTCCCGGCGGCGGCGTGGGGATCGGCGACATCATCGACAGCCTGAACGACGGCTGACCCGAGCCTGTCGGCGTCGGCGTCCCCTCCGGGCGCCCACGCCGGCGGGCCACGGCCGTCCTCGCCCGGCCGTCCCGTCCCGCCGCACCACACCTCGGGACCGCACGGCCGTCTCGACCGCCGTTCCGCCGCGCCGACCACCGGGCGGCCGGCGTGGCGGCCGCCCCGAGCGCACCCGCCCCGCACCGGACCGCACGAGCCCCTTCACCGGCCCCCACGCGAGGACCACAGGCGGCCAGCGGACGCCGAACGGCCCGGTTCCCCGGGACGCGGGTGCGTCGCTGGGGGACCGGGCCGTCTGGTCGTGACGCCGGGGGCCCGGTCGGGTCAGCCGGTGCGTCCCGTGTACAGCGGCGCGGGCGAGGACGGCTGCGCGGACGCGGGCCGCGCGTCGACGCCTGCCTGCTCGCCACCGCTCCGCCGCGCGGTGCGGCCGGCCCGCGCACGGACGACGCCGTCCAGCTCGCGGGAGGCCGTGGCCAGCTGCGCACGCAGCACCTGGAGCCGGCCGGGGTCGTCGTCCGCGTCGACCGCCGCGACGACCGGACCCGACTCCCGGACCAGGGCGTAGGCGAGCGAGCTGTCCGCCAGGGAGCCGGTCTGGATGATCACCAGGTCGAAGTCCCGCGTGAGGCGGGAGAGGGCCAGGCGCACGGCGTCGGCGCGGACGGGCGCCTCCTCCAGCTGGCCGAGAACGGCGAACGCGGACGGCGCGCCGCCGACCGGCAGGGCGGTGAGGACGTCGGATTCCGACTCGGTGGTCTGCCCGAGGCTGTCGAGGGTCCGGTGGGGGCGGATCCCCCCGAGTCGCTGGGACAGCTCGCGGCGACCGGGCTGCGCGTCCACCAACAGGACCCGCTGCCCCTGCGCCGCGGCGGCCGCGGCCAAGCCGTGCGCGACCGCGGGAGCGGGGCCGCTCGCGGAGGTCCCGGTGATGAGCACCGGCCGGCCCGCGGCGTCCCCACGGGCGTAGTCGAGCGCCACCAGGGCGTGCGAGTGGCCGGCGAGGTCGGCGACCTCACGCCCGGGCGCGACCGTGACGGCACCGAGCAGCGGACCCGGGTCGTCCGTGCCACCCGAGCGCTCGGGACGCCGGATCAGGGCCACGCCGACGGCGAGGAGCGCCGCGATGGCCGCGAGGAGGGCGGCGTCCCGGAGAGGCACCGGCGTCGCAGGGTCACCGGGCGGGAAGGCCGGTTCCACGATCGCCACGCCGTCGGAGTAGATCGCCGCCTCGGTGGCGATCTGGTCGACGACCGCGGGGTCGCCGGTCGCCGCGGTGGCGGCGGCGGCCTCGGCGGCCACCGCGTCGGCCACGTAGGAGCGGTAGGCCTCGACGACCGCGTTGGCACGGTCGGCCGCGTCCTCGCTCGTGGGGGCCGACATGCCCACGGTGATCACGTCGTTGTCGCCGTTCGCCGCCACGTCGAGGCCCCGGGCCAGGTCACCGACGGTGACACCCCCGTCGAGCTCGGCCGCGGCACGCTCGAGGACGGGCTGCGTCCCGATGATCGCGGCCTGGTCGGCGATGAAGCGGGTGGGGTCGCCGAAGGTCTGGCGCCCGAGGGGGTCGAAAGCCTGGGCCGCCGCCAGGACGATCCGGCTCTGGGCGAAGTAGGTGGGGTCCTGGCGCGAGCTCAGGAAGTACCCGCCCACGCCGGCCACCAGGACGGCGGCCAGGACCAGCCACCGGGCACGCCAGACGGACGCGGCCACCAGAGAACGCGGTGAGCTGGACGAGCTGCTCGCCGTGGGACGGGGCACGCTGACTCCTCATCGTCGGGTTGGGGGGCCGTCGCGGTGCCCGTCAGGGCACGTATCGGACGACGGCGGGCCCGAGTCTGACACGCGAAACCGTCCCGGTGACCCCTTCGGTGGACCGGTTACCCCGATCGGACGCCCTGGAGAGCGCCCGTCGGCGAGTCCCGTGGGTATCGTCCTGGCTCGCCCGGCCTGAGCCCCACCGACATCGAGGTCGGGCGGCCCGCGTCGGAACGGTGCCGGAGCCGACTCTCGACCGGCGACCGCCGCGAGCCGCGCCGCGGCGACCACAGGACCAGGAGGACGGCGTCCGTGACAGACACCACTCACACGGAGCCCGCGCCCACCCCGGTCGCGACGACTCCCACCGCCGCGCCGGCGCCGGCGCACTGGGGCCGGGCCGACCAGGTCCTCCTCGGCACGCTGGTGACGGTGTTGGTGTTGACCCAGCGGATCGGCGTCCCGGTCGGGGACACGTCGATCTCGGTCGCGCTGCCGCTGTCCTACGCCGTGATCGTCGTCCTCGGCCTGCGCCGCGCGCTCGCCGTGGGCCGGCTACGCCTCGAGCTGCTGGTCGTGGCTATGACGTCGGTCCTGGCGGTGACGGCCTATGTCTCCTACACCGGCGGGACGCTGTCGATCACGTCCCTGCTCCTCCTGGTCGTCATCTACCTCCCCTGGGTGCTGCGTGCCCGCACGGACCGAGGGCGCGAGGTCGTCGAGGGTGCCGGTCGTGCGTTCGTACGCGTGATGCTCGTCCTCGCCACGGTGGGCATCGGGCAGTTCGTGACCCAGCTCCTGGGCGTCTGGGACTACGAGGACTACCTCGGTGAGTGGGTGTCGCCGCAGTTCCTCATCGCCGACTACAACACCAGCATCCCGTTGGCCTACGGCGTCGACGTCTTCAAGTCGAACGCCTTCCTCATGCTCGAGCCCTCCGCCTTCTCGCAGTTCTGCGCGCTGGCCGCGCTCATCGGTCTCCTCCTGGGGGTCCGCGCCTGGCAGCTGTTGGTCCTGGTGGCGGGCCTCGCGTCCGCGGTCTCGGGCACGGGCATCATCCTGCTCGGGGTGGGGCTCGTGTTGATGGCCCTGCACGCCCCCCGCCGCCTGCGGCCGGCCCACCTGCTCGCCGTGGCGGTCATCGCCGTCCTCGCGCTCCTCAGCCCGGCCGGTCCCCTGCTGCTGGACCGCACGGACGAGATCAACCAGCCCCAGAGCAGCGGCTACGCCCGCTTCGTCGCTCCGTACTCCGAGGTCTACGACGGGCTCGCCGCCGACCCGGTCCGCTACCTCGTCGGCGCGGGTCCGGGGAACGTCGAGCGGCTCCTGGCCTCCGCGCGCGACGGCCTGGGGAACGACGTCCTCTACTCGATCATCCCGAAGCTCGCCTTCGAGTACGGCATCCTCGCCGGCGGCCTGTTCGTCGTGTTCCTGGTGCTCACCCTGCTCGACAGGCCGGCGTGGCGGGTCGTTCCCGGCTCCGTGCTGGTGATGGTGTTCCTGCTCTCGGGGGCGCTGCTGCAGCCGCAGACGGCGTTCATCGCCTGGCTGCTCACCGGTCTCGGGTCGCGGGACAGCAGCGCCTCGGCACCCGAGCGGGGCGCCGAGGCCGGCGCCGGGTAGCGGTCAGGACGGCCGGGGCGCGTCGCTGACGTCCTGCTCCGGCAGTTGAGCGGTCGGCTCGGCCGGCGCCTCGGTCGAGACGGACACCCGCCCGGCACTGGACGCCGGCCGCAGCCGCCGCTCCATCGGGACCTCCACGAACCGGTGCAGCGCCCAGGCGCCGGCGAGGGCGCAGCAGAATGCGCCGGCGACGGCCAGCAGGAGGGCCGGTCCCCTGATCGTGTCCTTGTCGACGCCGAGCCGGTCGAGAGCCTCGAACCACCCGGTCATCGCCTGCGTGTGCACCAGGTAGAAGGCGTAGGACCAGGTGCCGAGCACCACGAGTGTCCGGCTGCGGAACGGTGACCGGCGGCCGGCGAGGTCAGCCTGCGCCGCGGCCCAGATGAGCAGCGCGAAGGGCAGCAGGGTGACCGCGACGTCGCGGTAACCGTCGGGGACGTGGCTGGCCACCAGGAATGCTGCCAGGGCGATCCCCGAGGCGGACCAGAGCGGGACGGTCCGCGTGACCCCACGCGTGAGCAGCAGCCCGAGCAGCATGCCGACGACGAACTCGGCAAGGCGGGTGAGCGGGAAGACCGCGGTCGCCCAGTAGACGGTCGCATCGCCCGCGCGCGACGCGGTCGCGACGGCGAGGAGCTCGACGAGCCCGACGACCGCCAGCAGGCAGGAGACGGCCGCCGCCGTCGAGAGCCGTACGGCCCACCGGTGCAACACCGGGAAGGCGAGGTAGAAGAAGGCCTCGCAGGACAGGCTCCAGAAGACGGCGTTGGCCGCCCAGTAGACGGTGTCCGACGGCACCCAGGACTGGGTCAGTGTGAGCGGCAGCAGATCGACCAGACCCGGCGTGCGCTGCTGGGCGACCATGACGACCAGGGACGACGCCCAGGCCACCGCGTAGGCGGGATAGATGCGGGCGAACCGCCGCTGGTAGAAGTCGCGTGCCCGGTCGCCCGGTCGCGCCGTCCAGCTCATCACGACGCCGCTGACGATGAAGAAGAAGGAGACGCCGGTGGTCCCGGCGAGGAAGAGGGCGTCCCCGAGCGACTGGCGGCCGTAGTGCAGCGAGTGGAAGGCGAAGACGACGAAGGCGGCCAGGAACCGGAGGCCGGTCAGGGAGTCGAGGCGGGTCCGGGACCGGGTCGCAGGTGAGGGCACCCGGGCAGGCTGTCATCCGCAGCCGAGGTGCGGAACCCCATGGGCCCGAGACCTCAGCCGATCCGGTCACATCGGACCCGGATGCGTCTCGGGCCGGGCACCACGAGGTGCCCGGCCCGAGACGAGGGGGACTAGAAGACGTCCTGGTAGGCAGCCGCCGAGGCCGGCATCCGCGTGCCGCCGAAGAGGCGGTAGTCGTTGTCGTGCATGTCGACGTTGAACTGCACCTCGTAGAGCAGCTGCCCGGCACCGCCGCCGGCGTTGGCACTGAAGAAGCCGTGCATGGCCTCGATGAAGGCCGGCGAGTCGCCGCCGCTGGCCTTGCCCGACCACTCCGGCACCGACAGGGGCAGGCCGACGCTGCGGGCGAAGTCCAGGTGCGCCTGCAGGCCCTTGGGGGCGCCGTAGCCGTCGACGTCGTCGACCGAGTCGTCCCAGCCGGCCTGGCTGTCGACGTACGGCCAGCCGTTGTAGTAGTCGACGCCGATCACGTCGACGTACTCGGCACCCGGGAAGGCCTCGCGCCAGTCCATGCCGTTGCCCACCGACTCCCGGTTCACGCAGAACACCAGCTGCGACTCCGGGAAGATCTCCTGCTGCAGCGCCCTGAACCGCTGCCAGGCCACGATGAAGTCTCCGTGGTTGTCGGCGTTCACCGACCACGGGTACCAGTTGCCGTTGAGTTCGTGGGCGAAGCGGATGAACAGCGTCCCGTCCCGGTCACCCCACAACTGGCGCAGGTTGGTCAGCGACTGCCGCCACCGGCCGTCATAGGCACCCCCGGCCGCCTCGGCCCAGGTCTCACCCTCGTCGATCGCCCCGATCGCGATGTCCAGCGACTCGTTCCACGACCCGAACTCCCCACCGGGGTGCAGCTGCCAGAGGGCGACCTGGCCCTCGTTGCTGTCGGCCCAGGTGCCGGCCACGGTCACCGCCGATCCGCGCCAGGCCGCGAACTCACCCGAGGCGACACCGGTGCCGGACGCGCCCGACAGCCAGGTGCCGGCGGCGACCAGCGCGGCCCGTGCAGCGGACGCACCGCCAGCCGCGGCGGCCACGGGCCCGGACGAGCCCGACGCGGCGGACGACGACGCGGCGGACGACGCGGAGGACGACGCGGAGGACGACGAGGATGCCGTGGACGACGGAGCCGACTCTGCCTGCGCGGTCGACGAGTCGGAGGCCTCCTCTCGCTCGGCTCGACTGGCCTCCTCCTCGACCGGCGCGGTCTCGGGCACGGGCGCGGTCTCGGGCACGTCGGCGGTCACCGAGCCGGGGGCGGGAGCCGACTGGCCGGTGTCCGCGGTCGCGCTCGACCGAGCCGGCGGCGGGACGACCGCACGGCCGGTGGCGCTGCCGCGCTGCGCAGCCACGTCGCTCAGCTCCTCCTCCGTACTGCCGGAGAAGGCCGAGGCACCGAAGACCGTGGCGACGACACAGAGCACGGTGGCGAGCACGAGCAGGACGGTGACACCCGCCGATCGCGCCGGGCGCCCCGCTCGGCGGTGGTGGTGGGCGGACTGGCCCGTGGGGGAAGACAGCACGAGAAGAGAACCTCCGCGCGTCCGACACTCGGCGTGATCGGACGAATTACGTCAACGACATTTGGACTCTGGCACATGCAGACAGCGTCCAGGAAGTCACGGAGCGTGGTCAGAAGCCACAGTTTCCTCACGAGCAACAGCACGAGGCCGTGATCGAACCGTGATTTCCGCGCTACCAGTGGTGATTCACTCATCACGGAGAGTGGGATCGATGCAAACATGACTTCGATCACATCCGCCCCGCTGGTCACGGGAGACAGTCGCCCGCGCGGGCGACGTGGGCACGGTCCCGACACACCGCCCGCTACCGTGCCCGGGTCCCATCGTGTCTGGAGGCAGGTCCCGTGCGCAGCGTCGTCGTCGCGAAGTTCGTCCCGTGGCCACCCAACAGCGGCGACAAGCGACGGACGCTGGGTGTCGTGCGCGCCCTGCAGGAGCAGGGGCCGGTCACGCTGTGCGCTCTCGAGGGAGAGGACGAGGACGCGGCACCCCTGCGCGCAGAGGGCATCGACGTGCGCAGCGTCCCGTTGCGCCGGCGTCCGGTCGATGTCGCCGCAGGTCTGGTGCGCGGGCGCTCGCTGACGGCCGCGCGCTTCTGGGAGCCCCGCCTCGCCGATGCGGTCGCCGAGGCGGCCGGCGAGGACGCCGACGTCCTCGTGGTCGAGCACGTGCAACTGTTGCCGTACGCACGGGGGATCCGCGCGGGTGTCCGCGTCCTGGACATGCACAACGTCGAGTCCTCGCTCGCCCGGCGCATCGGGGAGTCCACCACCGGGCCCCGCGCCTGGGCCTGGCGCGCCGAGGCCCGCGCGCTGCGCGCCCTGGAGCGGCGGGGGTCGGCCGCCGTCGACGTCGTAGCGGTGGTGAGCGACCTCGACCGCTCGACGCTGCGCACGATCGTCGACCACCCGCGCGTCGTGGTCGTCCCCAACGCCTGGGACGAGCCGGCACCCCTGCCGCCGGCAGAGGGGCCGGTGGCGAGCTTCGTCGCCCTGCTGTCCTGGGGACCCAACGTCGACGCGGCCACCTGGTTCTGCCGCGAGGTCTGGCCGCAGGTGCTCGAAGGGCTCCCGGACGCCCGGTTGCAGCTCGTGGGGCGCAACCCGACCGCGGACGTCCGCGCCCTCGCCGGCCCGTCGGTCGAGGTCACCGGCACGGTCCCCGACCTCGGGCCCTGGTACGCCCGCACCCGCGTCTCCCTGGCGCCGCTGCGCGCCGGGGGCGGCTCACGGCTGAAGATCCTCGAGTCCCTCGCCGCGGCACGGCCGGTGGTCGCGACGACGATCGGCGTCGAGGGCCTCGAGGACCTCGTCGGCCGGGGCGTCGTCGTCGCCGACGAGCCGGCGGAGATGGCCGCGGAGCTCGTCCGGCTGCTCGCGGACCCCGAGCGGAGCGCGGAACTCGGCCGGGCGGGCGCCGCCGCGGTCGGGAGCGACCACTCGTGGCGCGCCGCCGTCCGGCCGCTGTTGCACGAGCTGGGTGTGGGACCCGCACGGGGGAGGTGACCCGGTGGAGCCTTGCCGCTCTCCAGCCGCACAGGCGAAGATCGGCGCTCGGCATGCGCGTGGGCGGGCACCCGCACCAGCACACGCGGAGGTGGGGGCGGACGCCCCCGGAGAGAGGCTGCTCCGCTCATGACGGCGTCGAACACCCGCACGGGGTGGCTACCGGCCGTGCTGGTCGTCGAGAACTCGCTGCGCGAGAACGGCGGCCTGCGTGTGTCGCTGGACTACGCCCGCCGCTACCAGGACGCGGGAGCTCGCGTCCGCGTGGTCGCTGTCGAGGACGCCGACGACAGCGCTCTGGCAGAGCCGGACCCCTCTCTGGTCCTGGAGATGCTCACCCCACGCGGGAGCCGGCTGCGGACCTCGCTGGGCCCGGCTCTCAGGCGTCTCGTCGCCCTGGCACGGGAGGCCGACGTGGTGGTCGCAGGGTCGGAGATCGGCAGCTGCCTGCTGCTCGGCTCGCTGGCCGCCCGACTGGCCCGCCGCCCGTTCGCCGTCCTCGTCCAGGCCGATCTGGACAGCGCGATCCACGACTGGGTCCCCCGGCGGCTCCACGGCCTCACCCGCCGCGTGCACCGCCACGTCGACGCGGCCGTCTGCGTCGCCGAGAGCATCGTCCCGGGCCTGGTGGCCAACGGGCTCCCGGCCGACCGTGCGACGGTCGTGGTCAACGGCATCGACGTCGCCGCCGTGCGGGCACGGGCGGGTCTCCCGCCGTCACCCACGGGCGACGGGCACTCCCCCGGTGATGGCCGACCGACCGTCGTCGCCAACGGCCGGCTGACCGCCGCCAAGGACTTCCCGCTGCTCGTGCAGGCCCATGCCCGCGTCCTCCGTGCGGGCGTCGACCACCGGCTGGTGATCATGGGCGAGGGGCCCGATCGCGAGCACATCGAGTCCGTGGTGGCGGAGCTCGGCGTCGAGGCGTCGGTGTCCCTCCCCGGGTTCGAGCGGGAACCGTACAAGGCGATCGCCGCCGCGGATCTCTTCGTCCTCTCGTCACGCACCGAGGGCCTGCCGCTCACCGTGCTGGAAGCGATGGCGGTGGGCGCGCCGATCATCGCCACCCGGTGCGGCGCCGGACCCGGCCTGCTGCTGGAGGACGGTCGGTACGGCGACCTGGTGCCGCCCGGCGACCTCGACGCGCTCGCCGGGGCCCTGGAGCGCCACCTTCGCGATCCGGAGCCGCTGCTCCGGCGCGCCCAGGGCGGGCCGGAGCGGGCCCTGGAGTTCGACGCGGGCCGCTCAGCCGCCACGGTGCTCGACGTCCTCACGCGGCTCGCAGGAGCCGGTAGGCCCCTCAGCGACGCAGCGCAGGGATGATCCTCCGGGCATTGCCGGCGTAGACCTGCGCCAGCACGTCCTCCGGGAGGTCCAGCCCGGAGACCGCCCACCGGCCCTGCGGCGGCACCGGGGCGGTCGAGTAGGGAAAGTGCTCGTCGGCCGTCTCGAGCAGTCGGAACCAGATGCGGTACTCAGCCGCGTCGAACGGGAAGGAGTCGGTGCCCCACAGGACACGGTCGGCGTACTGGGTCAGGAGGGTCCGGGCGGCGCGTGGCTGTCGCCCGAGCTCGGCGGCGCGGGCGGACAGGTCGACGACGAGGTTCGGGTGGGCGTCCAGCATCCGCCCGACCCGTCCCAGGTCCTCCGCGCAGGAGGCCAGGTGGGCGGCGATGAACGTCGTGCCGCGGTGGGCGGCCACCAGACGCTCGAGCTGGCTCACGAGCTCCCCGTGTGCGGGGACTGGGCGGGAACCGTGGTGCCAGTCGGGGTGCAGGACCAGCTCCTCCCAGCGCTCGTTGCGCCCGTCGACGGGCTGCCAGAAGGCAACGGGGTCGGCGGTGTGCACCAGGACGGGCAGTCCGAGCTCGGCGGCCGTGTCCCACACGTCGGCGAGCCGGGCGTCGTCCACGGGCACGAGCGTCCCCGCGGAGTCGCGGACGGACATGCCCAGGTCCTTCCACACCTTGATGCCACAGGCACCCGCGTCGGCCGAGCGCCGGAGCTGCGCGCTGAGCCGGGAGGGACCGTCCGGCTCGGCCAGCAGTGACCAGTCGAGCTGACAGAAGGTGGCGAACCGGCCGGGACGGGCCCGGTCGTAGCGCTCCAGGTTGTCCTGCAGCTCCCGGTCCCAGCGGCCGTCGAGGTTGACGACGGTCGCGACACCGAGCTCGTCCATGCACGCCACCAGCTCGCCGACGTCCGGGGCCATCCACCGCGTGCCGTCCGTGAGCCAACGCCCCAGGTGGTTGTGGACGTCGACGGCCGGCACGCGCGCGGACCGGACGTCGGACTCCGCCGCCACCAGCGTGGACACGGGGACGTGGTCCTGGAGTCGGAGGGACCGCAGGCGCAGGCGGGCCCGGACGTCGGCCGCACGACGAGTGGCGGCCCGGGTGTAACGCTCGATCACCCGACCATCCTCTCCGGAGGATCACACTCTCGGGTCACCCGGGGACGCAGATCCCCCGGACGTGGCGCCGGGCCACCTAGTCTGCCGCCGTGACATGGCTGGTCACCGGGGGAGCCGGGTACATCGGACTGCACGTGGTGCGCGCGCTGCGCGAGGCGGGCGACGACGTCGTCGTGCTCGACGACCTCAGCACCGGCAGGGCCCACCTGCTGGACGTGCCACTCGTGCGAGGCGACGTCGGCGACCCGGAGGTCCTCGACCGGGTCTTCACCCGGTACGACGTGCACGGGGTCGTCCACATGGCCGCCAAGAAGCAGGTCGGGGAGAGCGTGGCCCGGCCGACGCTGTACTACCGCGAGAACGTCGGCGGGCTGACCACGCTCCTCGACGCCATGCAGCGGCACGACACCGGCGTCCTCGTCTTCTCGTCGTCCGCGGCCGTGTACGGGTCCCCCGATGTCGACCTGGTCACCGAGCAGACGCCCACCGTCCCGATGTCGCCCTACGGCGAGACCAAGCTCGTCGGCGAGTGGCTGGTCCGCGACGCCGCACGGGCGAGCGGCCTGCGCTACGCGCTGCTGCGGTACTTCAACGTCGCCGGCGCGGCCGCCCCGGAGCTCGCCGACGTCGCCGTCACCAACCTGGTGCCCATGGTCTTCGAGCGGATCACCCAGGGGCTCCCGCCGCGGCTGTTCGGCGACGACTACGCGACGCCGGACGGCACGTGCGTGCGTGACTTCATCCACGTCGACGACCTCGCCGACGCCCACGTGGCGGCTCTGCGTCACCTCGCCGCCGGCGGCGCGGACCTGCTGCTCAACGTCGGCCGCGGCGTGGGAGCCTCCGTGCGGGAGGTGCTCGAGGTCGCCGGCCGGGTCACCGGGCTCCCCACGGAGCCCGAGGTTCTCCCGCGCCGCCCCGGCGACCCGCCCCGGGTGGTCGCGGCTGCCGACGCCATCCGCGAGCAGTTGGGCTGGAAGGCCCGCCACGACCTGACGGAGATGGTGCGGAGCGCCTGGGAGGGCTGGCCCCGCTGACCGCGGGGGCTCGGGTCACGCCGGTGAGCGGTCGCTCGCGGGGCGGGGCAGGTCCTTGAGCCGCAGCGCAGGCCGCTCGACGAGCAGCCACGACACCGTGGCCGCCCCGAGCGCCAGCACGAGGCTCGTCAGCACGAACGACGCGGGGTCGAGTGCGGCCGCACCGGCGAGCAGCAGGAGGAACTGCACCGGCCAGTGGTACAGGTACAGGCCGTAGGACAGGTCCCAGCGCGGCTCCCATCGCAGCGGGAACCGCGCCACCGCCGCGAGGCACAGGTGGGCGAAGGCGACGGCGCCGACGACGCGGTGGTCGGGGAGCCAGAGGGCGGCGGCCAGCACCACCGTGCTGCCGACGAGCCACGGCCAGCCGACCGGGACCCGGTCGGCGTACAGCCACGCCGCCCCTCCGAGCAGGAAGAGCAGCAGGAAGCGGAACAGCTGCAGGTTGTCCAGCACGGGCACGTCGACCGGGATGAGCCCCGCGTGCTCGGCCAGCAGGGCGACCCAGACGACGGCGCAGCCGGCCGGCACCCACACCGGCCGGCGCCGCAGCACCGCCGCGGCGCCCAGGACCCCCACGAGGACGTAGCAGGCGGCTTCGTACTGCAGGGTCCACAGGGAGCCGTCGAGGACGTCCTCGCCGGTCGGTGCGGTGATGCCCGCGATGTCGAACTGCAGGATCGGCAGGGCCGCGTTCACCACCACGTACCGCCAGGCCGGTGACTCACCGTCGGCGAGGACCGCCAGGGGGTCGCGCCCTGCGAGCACGGCCGCGAGCGGGGCCACGATGATCGCGGTGACCAACAG
Organism: Geodermatophilus sp. SYSU D01106; assembly: GCF_054049995.1. Lineage (NCBI taxonomy): Bacteria > Bacillati > Actinomycetota > Actinomycetes > Geodermatophilales > Geodermatophilaceae > Geodermatophilus > Geodermatophilus sp. SYSU D01106. Next base: position 43,466 of record NZ_JBJGYM010000019.1, read on the forward strand.
GCAGGCCCAGAAGCCCGGCATGAGGCGCAGGAAGCGGTGCCAGGCGAAGCGCCCGGTCGAGGGCAGGCGCAGGGCGCTGCGCACCACCAGGAAGCCGCTGAGGACGAAGAAGCCGTCCACGGCGAGGTCGGCCAGCGGGGCGCGCCCCACGACCGGCTGCCAGCCGGCGCCGATGTCGAGGCCGTGCGCGACGGCGACCGTCCCGGCCAGGACGAGCCGCATGAGCGCGAGCGCGTTGGACCGCGGGGAGAAGGTCGTCCCGAGCGTCGGCCCGGAGGTGCGCGGAGCCAGGCCTCTCCCCTGCCTCCGGACCGTCGCGGTCATGCGGGCCTGGCCCGGTTGGTCGTCGCTCGTCCCGCCATCTCGTCCTCCGCCAACTCGGTCTCCCCGTCGTGACCGCATCCGTCAGGACCTGGTCGTCCCGCAACCCTCCTCTAAGGTGAGAGTCGAGTCAATCGGTGAGAGTAGAGGTCTCGAGCGAGGTGGGATCGCCCATGGGCGACGGGGCGCGGACGGAGTGCGTCGGGGACGAGCCGACCGACCTGTAGCCTTCCGCGGGATCAGGCGGGGACGACCGCCGTCGGTGTCCGGTGGGGAGGAGCAGAGATGTCGCAACGCTTGATGCGGATCGGCGAGTTGGCCGAGCGGACGGGTCTGTCCCTCCCGACGATCCGGCACTACGACGAGACCGGCCTGCTCAGCCCGTCGGCGAGGACGGCCGGCAACTTCCGCCTGTACAGCGAGGCGGACTACGAGAAGCTGATGGTGATCCGGCGGATGAAGCCCCTGGGCTTCACCGTCGAGCAGATGCGCCAGCTCTTGGTGGCGGTCGAGGGGTTGCGGACCCCGGAGGAGCACACGGGGGCCGAACGAGCCCAGCTGGTCGAGCGCCTGCGCGGGTTCATAGCCGATGCGACGGAGCGGCGCGACCGGTTGCAGCGCAACCTCGACCGCGCGGACGAGTTCATCGGGGTCCTGCGCCGGGAGGAGGCCGCCGGGCTCGCCGCCGCAGGACAGACGACGGCCGGGCCCCGCCCCGAGGGCGAGGCCCGGCCGGCCTGAGGAGTCGAGACGTCAGCGGTGGGCGCCGACGCGCTCCCCCGAAGACGCCGCGGCGCTGCCGAAGAACATCTCGTCCTGCTCGGCGCGCAGCCGGTCGACCAGCCGGCCCTGGGGCAGCTCGACGTCGGCGTAGCCGATGACCTCGTCCTTGGCGACGTCGCGCAGCAGCCGGCAGCCCTCGGCCAGGCCCACGGGCAGCAGCCGGTCGGCGTGCGTGACGTCGGCCCGCTCGGCCTCCCCGTAGTAGTGGTAGCCGCCCGGCCGGTCGAGCACCGTGCCGGCCGCGAGGTCGGTCTTGGCGACCGTCACGACGTCGACCTGCGGTGCACCCGCGGGCCGGATCGTCGCGTCGCCGAGCAGCGCCACCCGCGCCACCGTGGTCGGCACCTCGAAGTGGCAGAGGTGGTAGGGCGTGTAGAAGCTGTACAGCGGCCCGGTGCCGAGCTTGTAGAGCTCGAGGTAGTGCCGCTGCTTGGGGTCGTCGTGGGTGCCCATGACGTACACGCCCGGGCCGGGCTTGGCGCCCACCACGTAGTCGACGACGCCGCCGAGGGCCTGCAGCTCCTCGACGTCGTAGCGCTGCGCGAGCTCGTCGACGTGCCCGGTGTGGTCCATGGCGTAGAGGCCCCGCTTGGGCACGGTCAGGCCGAAGGCGTTGGCCACCAGCGCCTGCTCGACGCTGACCTTGGTGCCGTCGGCGAAGCTCGTGACCATCCACGGGTCCTGGCCCCAGCGCTTGGCGAACCCCTCCTGGGTGGTGGGGTTGCGGTAGGGGTCCTGCAGGCCCTTGATGTTGCCGGCCACGAGCGGGCGCAGGCCGATCTGCCGGACGAACCGGATCAGGTTGGCCTGGACGCCGGGCTGGTCGCCGTCGGCCCCGGAGTAGACGACGCCGGCCGCGTCGGCCTTCGTCACCAGCAGCGGGCCGAGCGTGGCGTCGACCTCGGCGTTGAGCAGCACCAGGTGCTTGCCGCCGGCGATGGCGGCCAGCGCCAGTTCCGCGCCGAAGTCGACCGCGCCGGTGGCGTCCACGACGACGTCGACGGCGTCGCTGCCGGTGACCAGCGCGATGTCGTCGGTGACCGCGACGTCGCCGGCGGCGGCGATGCGGGCGACGTCGGCGACCGACTCGGCCGCGGCCGGCGTGGCGCCGGCCTCGGTGACGATGGCGTGCGCCTTGGCCGGCGTGCGGTTGCAGACGACGGTCAGCTGCACGCCCGGGGTGCTGTTGAGGACCTGGTTGACCAGGCCCTTGGCCATGAACCCGGCGCCGACCAGGCCCATGCGGACCGGGCGGCCCTCGGCCTGCCGCTGCAGCAGCAGCGTGTCGACGGCCCCGCCGACGACGGGGTTCACGCGGGCACCCCGGCGCGGAAGCGCTCGGCGTTGGCGTCGGCGTCGAAGGCCGGCCAGGCGGCGTCCTTGTCGCTGACCACGGCGACCTCGCGCGGCCAGGTGATGCCGAACGCGGGGTCGTCGTAGCGGTAGCCGACCTCGGCGCCCGGCGCGTACGGGACGCTGACCATGTAGAGCACCTCGGTGTCGTCGGTCAGCGTCTGGTAGCCGTGCGCGAGGTGCGGCGGCAGGTAGAGGCCCAGCCGGTTCTCGGCGGTGAGCTCCACCTGCACGTGCTGCATGTAGGTGGGCGAGTCCGGCCGCACGTCGACGGCGACGTCGACGATGGCGCCGCGGGTGCACCGGATGAACTTCGACTCCGGATGGCCGGGCAGCGACAGGTGCATCCCGCGCAGCGTGCCCGCGCGGTGGTTCCACGAGACGTTGCACTGGGCGACCTCGGAGCGCATGCCGTGCGCCTCGAACTCCGCCGTGTCGAACGAGCGGGCGAAGGCGCCGCGCTCGTCGGTGAACGGCGTCATCTCGACGAGGTGGACGCCGTCCACCCCGAGGGGCGTGTACTTCACAGGGCGGCCTTCCAGAACAGCTGCGGGTCGACCTGCTCGGTCCGCATGAGGTACTCGATCTGCTTGAGCCGGGTGTGGCCGCGGCCGGTGAAGGTCGCGTCGTCCATGTCGATCGACTTGAAGATGGTGTGCAGCTGGGCGGCGCCGGCCTTGGCGTCCCAGTCGGTGTCGTAGCCGGGCAGCACCTGGCGGATCCGGTCGAAGGCGACGCGGTAGCTGCGGTTGTCGGCGCTCGGGTCGCCGAAGGTCAGCTCGCAGCCGGGGAACTCCGCGGCGACGATCTCGGCGATGTCGCGGACGCGGTAGTTGTTGCCCTCGCTGCCCACGTTGAAGATCTCGCCGTGCACCCGCTCGCGGGGGCTCTCCAGCGTCATGCGGATGGCCTTGGCGATGTCGAGCGCGTGCACCAGCGGCCGCCACGGCGAGCCGTCGCTGGTCATGGCGATCTTGCCGGTCGTCCAGGCCAGGCCCGACAGGTTGTTGAGCACGATGTCGAAGCGCATCCGCGGGCTGGCGCCGAAGGCGGTGGCGTTGCGCAGGAACGTGGGCGAGAAGTCGTCGGTGGCCAGGGCCGAGACGTCCTTCTCCACCAGCGCCTTGCAGCGGGCGTAGGAGGTCTGCGGGGAGACCGGGCTGCTCTCGTCGACGGTGCCCTCGGCGACGCCGTACACGCTGCAGGAGCTCATGTAGACGAACCGCGGGACGCCGGCGGCCTTCGCTACCTGGGCCAGGTGCACCGACCCGTGGTGGTTGATGTCGTAGGTGACGTCGCCGATCAGGTCGCCGATCGGGTCGTTGGACAGCTCGGCCATGTGCACGATCGCCTCGACGCCCTCGAGGTGCTCGGGGCCGAGCTTGCGGATGTCGAGCGCCAGCGTCTCGGGGACGTGCTCGAGGCCCGGGTAGAGCCAGCCGTTCTTGTAGTAGCCGGTGTCGACGCCGATGACGTCGTGCCCGGCCCGCATGAGCTCCTGCGCGGTCAGGCAGCCGAGGTAGCCCTCGGTCCCGGTGACCAGTACCCGCACGTCGTTCCCCGATCTCCTGTTGCTGTTCCTTGGCCCGGCCCGCCGTCGGCGGCCGGTCGATGGGTGGTCGCGCGCTGCACCGGGCGCGGCCGAGGGGCCGGCCGGATGCTGATCCGGCCGGCCCGAGGCGGACGTCAGTCCTGCCAGACCTTCCACTCCGCCTTGCCGTCGTCCCAGAGGCTGTTGAGCTCCTTCCAGTCGCGGAAGGTGTCCATGCCCATCCAGAAGCCCTCGTGGCGGTGGACGCCCAGACGGCCGTCGCGCGCCAGGCGCTGCAACGGGGAGTGCTCGAGCATCTCCTCGGTGGCGTCGGCATCGAGGTACTCGTCGACGAAGGGCCGCTCGAAGAGGAAGAAGCCGCCGTTGACGTAGCCGGTCTGCGGCTGCTTCTCGTTGAAGGCCGTGACGTCGTCGCCGTCGATGACCATCTCGCCGTAGCGGCCGCTGGGGTGGACACCGACCAGCGTGCCCAGCTTGTCGCCGGCCATGTGGGCCTCGAGCTCGGCGGTGAGGTCGACCGCGCCGACGCCGTCGCCGTAGGTGAGGGCGAAGCGCGGGGCGTCGAGGTACTGCGCCACCCGGGCGATGCGGGCGCCGGTCGCTGTGGTCAGGCCGGTCTCCGCGAAGGTGATCTCCCAGTCCTCCTCGGCCACGTTGGTGTGGAACTCGAGGTCGTGGTCACCGCGCATCTTGAGCGTGAAGTCGTTCATCCGCGCCCGGTGGTCCACGAAGTACTGCTTGATCATGTCGCCCTTGTAGCCGAGGCAGAGGACGAACCGACGGTAGCCGTGGGCGCTGTAGGTCTTCATGATGTGCCACAGCACCGGGCGGCCGCCGATGTCGACCAGCCCCTTCGGCAGCTGCTCGGACGCCTCGCGGAGGCGGGTCCCCATGCCACCACAGAGGATGACGACGGGGATCTCGGACGTCGGGACGGCGACCTTCTCGGTCATGCGGAGGACTCCTCGTTGCTGCTGGACTCCGTCGCAGGCTAGGCGGAACGGAGCGGGGGTGGAACCGGATCCGCCCGCGTCGCCCCTCTCGGGTGACCTCCCGGCGCACCGCATGGGGGACGTCCGCGCGTCCGCCGCACCGTCCCGGGGGGGGCGGCGCGGTGGGGCGTGCGGATGGGTCCTCTGTCAGCCGCCGGCGCCGCGGAGCACGGAGCTGAACGTGCGCAGGATGATCTTCAGGTCGAGCCAGAGCGACCAGTTCTCGATGTAGTAGTTGTCGAAGCGGGCACGGTCGGCGATGGAGGTGTCCCCGCGCAGGCCGTGCACCTGGGCCCAGCCGGTCAGCCCGGACGGGACGCGGTGCCGCGCCTCGTAGCTTGGGTAGGCGCTGCGGAACTCGTCGACGAAGTGCGGCCGCTCCGGACGAGGACCGACGATGCTCATGTCCCCGCGGACGATGTTGAACAGCTGCGGCAGCTCGTCCAGCGACGTCTTGCGCAGGAAGCGGCCGACCCGCGTGACCCGGGGGTCCTTGGCGATGTTCCAGGTCGTCGCCGACTCGGTGGCGGTCGCCCGCATCGACCGGAACTTCAGCACCTGGAAGGTGCGGCCGTCGACACCGACCCGCTCCTGGCGGAAGAGGACGCCGGGGCCGCTGTCGAGTCGGACGGCCAGCGCGATGAGCGCGAGCAGGGGCGCCAGCACGGTGACCGCTCCCCCGGCGACCGCGAGGTCGAACAACCGCTTCACGCGCCAGGCGGGGCTGCGGTACGTCGACCGGCGCAGGCGCACCAGCGGCAGCCCCCAGGCGGTGTCCATGTCGTCGTCGACGTGGTGCAGCTCGAAGAGCCGGGGGACGACGAAGAGCTCGCAGCGGTAGCGGTCGCACGTGCGGATGAGCCGCACCATCTCCGACTCCTTCATCGAGGAGAAGGCGACGACCACGTTGTGCACCAGACCGTCACGGAGTTCCTCGGTCAGGTCCGCGGGAGTCCCGAGGACCGGCAACCCCGCCTCCCCGGCCAGGTACCGCGGGTCGGCGTCGAGGAAGCCGACGGGGTGCAGCCCGTACTCGGGGTGCTGCTGGAGGATGTCAGCGACCTGGTGGCCGACCCGGCCTGCGCCCACGATGAGCGTCCGGTGGACGACGAGGCGCCGGGAGCGCAGCCGCCGCACCAGCGCGTATCCGACGGCCCGCAGCACGATGACCAGGACGCCGATCGTCACGGCGCCCCAGAGGAAGCGCCAGTTGATGATGTAGTCCTGCCACAGGGCCCGGGACCACACGACCTGCGCCAGCACGGCCAGGCCGGCGGCGAGGGTCCACCGCCCGGCGAGGACCGGCAGGTCGTCGAGCGCCGAGAGTGCCAACCGCGAGCGGTAGAGGCCCGCCTGCGCGAGGGCGAGGAGGAAGAAGACGGCGAAGGCGATCGTCTTGCGCAGTGGCGAGTCGTCGCCGACCTCGCGGCCGAACCACTCGGTACCGACGAGGCCGACGAGCACCGCGACGAGGTCGAGGCCGAGGAGCAGCGGCCGGACACCGAACCGGGCGAGGTGACCCAGCGGGCCGGAGTCGGGCGCGTCGGCGGTCGAGGTGCCGACCGGTCGGGCGGCGCCGGCGGTCTGCTCCGCACCACGCGGAACGTCGGTCGATCCCGTGGCCAGCTCACGCGGAGACGTCGTCACGTCGGCGCACCCTCCCCCCGGTGCCGCGACTGCGACACCCCTCTCCGTCACGTGTGGTGACCGCGCCACCGGAGGGTGACGGTAGCGATCACGGAGCGAGACTGCGGTCGACTGGGATGGGCCTCTCACCCGACCGCGGTAAGCCGGCAGCCCTGGCCGGTGATTCGTCACGCGCCGTGTCGACTTCCACACGATCACCGTGGTGACCTCGACATCTGTGGCCGAGACCGAGCGCCGTCCGGTCCGTTGACGGCTCGCCGGCCGTCCCGGTCCGATCGTTCGGGTGGCGTCCGTGCACGTGTACACCGCCGGGGTGGGAGCGGCCTCTACCCTCTCCGATCACGGACCGTGATCCCGATCGGGGTCGGTCGAGCGAGAGGACGTCATGAGCACCGGAGCACGACCGCAACGGCAGGGTGCCCCGTCGAGCGGCACGGCCACCGCGGCCCCGGAGGCCCGCGCGGGCTCGCCGGCAGTCACCGTCGTCGTCCCGGCCCGCGACGAGGTCGCCACGATCGGCGCCTGCCTGGACTCGGTGCTCTCCCAGGAGGGTGTGGACCTCGAGGTCGTCGTCGTCGACAACGGCTCGACCGACGGCACCACCGAGCTGCTGCACGCCCGCGCCGCCGCCGACCCGCGCGTCGTCGTGGTGTCCAACCCGGTGGCGTCGATCCCGGCGAGCCTGAACGTCGCCGTCGCCGCGGCCCGCGGCACGTGGATGGTGCGCGTCGACGCGCACTCGACGATCCCGCAGGGCTACGTGGCGCACGCCGTCGCCCGGCTCTCCGAGGGCGGCTGGGCCGGCGTGGGCGGGCGCAAGGCCGCCGTCGGCCGCTCCCCCGTCGGCCGGGCGATCGCCGCGGTGCTCAACTCCAAGCTCGCCGTCGGCGGCTCCGTCTACCACTGGGGCACCCAGGAGACCGTGGTCGACCACGTGCCCTTCGGCGCCTACCCGCTCGCGCTGGTGCGCGAGCTCGAGGGCTGGGACGAGCGGATCGCCAACAACGAGGACTTCGAGTTCGACCAGCGGGCCCGCGCGCACGGCGAGCTGCTGTTCGACCCGCGGCTGGAGATCGCCTGGAACGTCCGCGAGACGATCGGCGACCTGTGGCGGCAGTACCGGCGCTACGGCCGCGGCAAGCCGGCGGTCGCGCTGCGGCACCCTGAGGGCGTCAGCCCGCGGCACCTCGCCCCGCCCGCCCTGGTGGTCTGGCTGGCGCTGGCCGCCGGGGTGGCCGTGCGCCGTCCGGGCCTGGCCGCGGCCGCCGTCGCGCCGTACGCGCTGGCGGTCGGCGCGGCGTCGGTGGCGATCGCGCGCACCGCGCCTGGCGACGCCGACCGCCGCGCCGTGCCGGCCGCGCTGGTCGCCATGCAGGTCGGCTGGGGCCTGGGCTTCTGGGAGGGCGTCCGCGACCTGGTGGGCGACATGGTGCGCGACCGCCTGCGTTGAGCGCCTAGGCCCGCGCCCGGATCACCATGCTCGGGTCGAGGTCGGCCGGGCAGGTGGCGCCGGCCACGGCCAGCACGTGCTGCAGGTGCGCGGTCAGCGCCTGCAGCGACGCGGTGACGGCGGGCGCCCCGCCGGCCGCCAGCGCCCAGAGGACGGGGCGGCCCACGAGCACGGCGTCGGCGCCGGCGGCGAGGGCCACGAGCGCGTCGGTGCCGCTGCGGATGCCGCCGTCGACCAGGACCGGCACCTGCCCGCCGACGGCCTCGAGCACCTCGGGCAGGGCGTGCGCGCTGGGGACGGCGCGGTCGAGCTGGCGGCCGCCGTGGTTGGAGACGATCACGCCTGCTGCGCCGGCGTCGACGCAGCGGCGCGCCTCGTCGCCGCGGAGCACGCCCTTGACCAGGACGGGCAGGCCGCCGACGTCGGCGAGCCGGGCGATGCTGTCCGGCGTCATCGAGGGGTCCTGCTCGGCCGACTCGCGGCCGACGGCGCCGGGGACCAGGTGCTGGGCGAGGTTGACCAGGTACTGGTCGTCGGGGACGGCGATCCGGGTGCCGCTGACCTTGTCCTTCCTCCCCACGTACGGGGTGTCGACGGTGAGGACGACGGCGCGCGCCCCGGCGGCCGCGGCGCGCTGGACCAGCGCCTCGGTGAGGCCGCGGTCGCGCATCAGGTAGGCCTGGAACCACCAGGGCCCGGTGGCGGCGGCGCCGATCTCCTCGATCGTCCGGGACGCCCGGGTGGAGATGACGGTGAGGCTGCCCGCGTCGCCGGTGCCGCGGATGGTGGCGCACTCGGCGTCCTCGTGGGCGAGGGCGTGGAAGGCCATCGGCGCGACGACGAACGGCGAGGCGAGCTCGGCGCCGAGCAGTGTGGTCGTGAGGTCGACGCGCGACACGTCGCGCAGGACGCGCGGCCGCAGCCGGAACTCCCGCCAACTGGCCTCGGCCTCGGCGAGGGTGACCTCCTCACCGGAGCCGGCCTCGTAGTAGTCCCAGACCTCCGGCCGCAGCCGGGTCCGTGCCTGGTCCCTGTGGTCAGCGAGCAACGCGAGCATGCTGCGTGGGCCGGGCGTCCCGGCCCGCCTCCTCTCCAGCGGCCGGCCGGGGTCAGCCGGCCGGGACGGGGCGCCGAGCGTAACCAGGTGGGATCTGTGGACGACTCCGCACGCACGGGACCCTCCCCGTGCGAGTGATCACTCGCTGTCATCGCAACCGGTGCGTCGCGTTGCGGGGCGCCGGCCGGGGTTGACGGGCACCTCGGCAGGGTCGAGCGTGCGCGGGGTGAGGAGCGGGGAGCCGGTCGGCGCCCAGCCGGCCGGAGGGACCCCTCGCGGGCTCCCGACCGGGCACGGACGCCTGCCCTGGGCGATCCGCGTCCTCCTCGTCGCCGCGATCGCTACAGCGGCATGGGCCCTCGTCAGCACCCTGGCACCCAGCGCCCGGGCAGAGGAGGCGACGGCGACGGCGGACGGCGTCGTGGCCGACCCGGCAGCCCCAGGCCGGGGCGTCGGCTCGGACGGGTCCCCCGGCACACCGGAGCGCGCGGCCGACCCGCAGCCCACCCGGGCGTCCGCGGATCCGGCTCCCGCGCGGTCCCTCGCGTCGGAGCCGGCTCCCACTCCAGCGCCCTCCGCTCCACAGGTCGCTCCCGAGGCGGACGAACCGTCACCGCCGCCGGACAGCACCCCCGTTGCAGCCGCACCGGACACCGCTCCTGATGTGGACACCGGTCCCCCCGGCACGTCGACGCCCGACGCGACCCCGGACCCGGCCCCCACCACGCCCCAGCCGACCACCCCGGACTCCGCACCCCTGGACACCGCCCCCCTGGGCACCGCCTCCCCGGGTACCACCACACCCGGCACCGCGACGCCTGTCACGTCGGCACCAGAGCCCACCACCGGCACCTCGACGCCCGGCACGTCGACGCCCGGCACGTCGACGCCCGGCACGGCGGCACCGGCGACCACCACCGGCACCACGTCGGCAGGCGCGGCCGTGGCCCCGCCCGCGCCCGGCACCCCCACGCCCGGCACCCCCACGCCCGGCCCCGCGACGCCCGGCACGGCGGCACCGGCGACCACCACCGGCACCACGTCGGCAGGCACGACCACGGCCCCGCCCGCGCCAGACCCAGTGGCCGCGTCGGCCGCCACCACCACGGCGACACCCGCCGCCGGCACCGCTACGACGGTGAGCAGTCCGTCGACGACCGGCGCCGCCGAGAGCGCCGCGGCCGTTGCAACCGGCACCGGGGCCACCACTGGATCGAAGGGCACCCTCCCCGACGCCACCCTGCCGGAGCAGCCGGGCCCGACTGACAGACGGCACGTCGTCGGCACCTGCGGGACGGTCCCCACGGCAACGGCCGACGCGGACACCGTCGAGTCGCTCGCATCCTCGGGCTCCGGCGGGTCCCGGGCGCGCGTCGCCACCCCCGCCGCGTCGCCCGATGCGCCCCAGGTCCCGTCCCCGGCTGCGTCGGCTCCCGTCGTGGCACCGACGTCCGGTGCGCCCGCACCGCTGACGGCGCCTCCCGCTCCGGTGCCCCAGCCCGCTCCTCCCCCGCCGGCTCCGGCCCAGCTGGGATCGGCCGGCTGCGGCCCCACGGCCGCGGGATCCGACGAGCGTGCGCGCGCCGGGGACGTGGCGTCCTCGTCCCCGGCGGACGGCTGGTCCGCCGGCGATCCGACCTCCTGCCACCGCGCGCTCGTCGGTGCGATCTGCGTGGTCACCGGCCGGGCGGGCGACCCGGCGACGCGACCGGACTGACGGCCCGCGGCCGGCGCACGTCCCCGCGCGCTGACCCGACTCCCGTCCCGATCCGTTCCCGCGGCCGTCCGCCGCGCTCCCCGAGGACCACCATGCGCAACGCCCCGGGCGACGACGCTCGCCCGTCCTGCCTGCTCCTGCGCCTCCGCGACCGCCGGAGGACGTCGTGCCTCTAGACCCCCGCGGCCGGCCCCCCGCGCTGGACTCACCCGGCCCGTCCCCGCTCCTCAAGTCCGTCCTGGACCGGGTCCTCGCGCTGCTGCTGTTGGTCTGCGCCGCGCCGTGGCTGGCTCTCGCCGCCCTGGTCCTGTGGTGCGCCGACGACGGCCCGTTGCTCGACCGGGAGGCGCGGGTGGGGCTCTGGGGGCGACGCTTCCACCTGCTCCGGCTTCGTACGGTCCTGCCGCTCGGGCACCACTCGAGTCCGGTGCGCGCCCTCGTGCGCCGGACCTGTCTCGACGAGCTCCTCCAGCTGGTGAACGTGCTGCGGGGTGACATGGCCCTGGTGGGGCCGCGGGCGCTCACCCCCGCCGAGGCAGACCGTCGCCCTCCGGACATCCGGCTGCTGCTCCGGCCCGGGATGGTGGACCTGCGTCACCTGACGGACGGCCCGCTGGCGGACGAGGCCACGGTGGCGGAGCGCTACGCGCGCGACTGGTCGCCACTGCTCGACCTGCGGATCCTGGTTCGCGCGCTGGGACGGACGGTCCGCCGCTGAGTCGACGGGTGGCGGAGGTCAGTCGTCGTCGCGCTGCCGGTCAGGGCCAGTGGCGCGGTCCCCGACCCGGTACCACCACGTCTCCGTGTCCGGGTCCACGTGCACCGGGAGGTCGCCGTCCGCCTCCACCGGTCGGTCCGACTGCCGGCTCCGCCTCTGCCCCGCCCACGAGTCGTGCGGGCGGCGATCGTCTCGGGGGCCGGCGGACCGGAGCGCGCGACCGATCAGGATGGCGAGGGGGAAGGCCACGACCAACCACAGCAGCCCGAGGACCAGGCTGGTGTTCATCGGTCACCTCGGGCACACCGCGACGGCGGGAGATCTCTGGGCAGGAACGGTCCGTCTGGGACGGCGGCTGATGCTGGCGCGAACCAGGCGGTCGGGACAAGGCGGCTCCACCCCCTGCGGGAGGACGGCGGGGCGTCCTCACGCTGCCGACACGTCCCGGCGCACAGGGCGAGGGACACGGACGCGTCCCGGGAGCGGCCGACCAGGGGGACACCCGTGACGCAGGGACGTGACCCCAGGTGGTCCCGGCCGGGACGGCCGTGTGACGCTCGGGCGAGCGGCAGGTTTACGCCCTCGACGGCTGGCTATGCCTGGGAAGGGGCCGCCTGGCCCGGGGGACGGGTCGTTCAACGAGGAGTGACCGTGGTCGTCGCAGTGCTGTGCATGGCGTGGCTCGTGCTGAGCCTCCCGCTCGCCCTCGTGCTGGGATCGGCCCTCCGGCGCGCCGACGTGCTCGACCGGCGGGACGACGTCCTGCGCGACGCGGACATGGCGCTGCGCGCGCCGCAGGCGTCCTGACCCCCGACCGCGCCAGGGACTGTGACCTCCCTCCGGCGCGAGCCGAGTGGGCGCGCGACCTCTGGGACATGTGGTGCACGAGCGATGGACGGACAGACGAGTAGCAGATCGTCAGCGTGTCACCACTCAGTGCGAGGGTCATGATCGTTAGAACACGACATGTGTCCCTCGCTCTCTCCCTCTCCGCAGGCTGGCTCGGCCTGGCGCTCCTCGTGGGCCTGCCCCTCGGACGTCTCCTGCAGCACGCCGGCACGGCAGCCGACGACCCCAGGACGCCGGTGACGCCCTCGATCGCCGCCTCCCCCGTGTCGTTGACCTCCTCCACGACGGTGGTCTGACGCCGGGACTCCCGTCCCGGATGCCCCCCGGGTGCACGACCGGGGGCGCACGACGGCCGACGCCCGTCCCGGGGTCCGCCCTAGCGTGCAGGCTCTCGGCGCAATCACCCGGCACAGATCACACCGATCACCGGGTGGCGTGGTCCCAGGCCTCCGTGGCGCAATGTCCGGGACGCGCGGACGTCGTCTCTGACGTCCGCCCACGGGGGAACGGGGGCGAGGCATGTCCGCCATGGGCGCGCCCGGCTCCAGACGTCGGCCGTCCACGAGCCGCCCCGGTGGCGGCTGGCAGTTGTTCGCCTCCGATCTGCGCGGTGAGGGCACCGCTGCCCGGCGTGGATGGCGCAACCGCTACGTGCGGCGTGCGGCGGCGCTCGACGCCGCCTGTGCCGTGGTGGCCGGCATCGTCGGCTACCACCTCTGGTTCGAGGTCTTCGCGGCCGACGGTCCGCGCCCGTCGCTGTGGGCGGTCCTGGTCCTGCCGGTCTGCTGGGTGCCGGTCATGCTGGTCGCCCGCACCTACGAGGAGCGCTTCCTCTGGATCGGCGTCGAGGAGTACCGCCGGGTCCTCGGGGCGTCGGTGGCCGTCCTGGCCGTCGTCGCGACGTTGTCCTGGGGGCTGCGGCTCGAGGTGGCCCGCGGTCTGGTCGTCCTGACCCTGCCGCTGGCCACCCTGCTGACACTGACCGGGCGTGCGGCGCACCGGCACCGGCTCCTCCGGAGCCGCCGGCACGGGAGGCACCTGCAGACCGTGCTGCTCGTGGGGTCCCGGGAGAGCGTGGCGGCGCTCGACGAGCAGTTGCAGCGGTCTCCGGAGCACGGCTACCGCGTCGTCGGGTGCTGCCTGCCGGCCACCGAGCGATCCCGAGCGGCTGACGCGTTCCACGGTCTCCCCGTGCTCGGCGGCTTCGCGGACGTCGTCGAGGTGGTGACCGCCTTCGAGGTCGACACGGTCGCGGTGCTCCCCGGGCCGGAGATCCACGGCGACGCCCTCCGGCGCCTAGGTTGGCAGCTCGAGGACACCGACGCCGAGCTGCTGGTGGCGCCGTCGATCACCGACGTGACGGGGCCCCGGGTGCACATCCGGCCGGTCGCCGGACTCCCGCTGCTGCACCTGGAGCGCCCGGAGCTCACCGGCGTGCGGAGGTGGACGAAGGACGCCGTGGACCGGACGGCAGCGGGCCTGGGAGTCCTGGTCCTGCTCCCGGTCCTGGTCGCGATCGCCGTGGCGGTGCGGGTGGACAGCCGGGGGCCGGTGCTGTTCCGCCAGGAGCGGGTGGGCCGGTCGGGCGAGACGTTCACGATGCTGAAGTTCCGCAGCATGGTGCAGGACGCGCCGGCGCTGGTGGGACTCCTCGCAGCCGGGGACGAGGGCAACGGCGTGCTGTTCAAGATGCGGCGCGACCCGCGCGTCACCCGGGTCGGCAGGGTCCTGCGTCGCTACTCCCTCGACGAGCTGCCCCAGTTGCTGAACGTCCTGCGCGGTGAGATGTCCCTCGTGGGTCCCCGCCCACCACTGGCGAGGGAGGTGGAGCGGTACGGAGCCGACATGCACCGGCGCTTCCTCGTGAAGCCGGGCCTGACGGGGTTGTGGCAGATCAGCGGCCGCTCGGACCTCTCCTGGGACGACTCCGTGCGCGTCGACGTCCGCTACGTGGAGAACTGGTCCCTGGCCTTCGACCTGATGATCCTGTGGAAGACGGTGGGGGCGGTCCTCCGAGGATCGGGGGCGTACTGAGGCACCCCACCCGCCGCTGCGGTCAGCCGGCCCGGCGGCCCAGTGCCCGGTAGGCCCAGCCGGCGGCACTCCAGGCGTCCCGGTCGAGCGCGTTGCGGCCGTCGAGGACCCGCCTGCGGGCCACGACCCTGCCGAAGGCGACCGGGTCGAGCTCGCGGTACTGCCTCCACTCGGTGAGCACCAGGACGGCATCGGCTCCGGCGGCCGCCTCCTCGGGGGTGTCCGCGTAGTCGAGCTGCGGCCACAGGCGCCGGCTGTTCTCGACGGCGGCAGGGTCGGTGACCCGGACGACGGCACCCTGGAGCTGCAGCTGGGCGGCCACGTTGAGGGCGGGCGAGTCGCGGATGTCGTCGCTGTCGGGCTTGAAGGCAGCGCCGAGCACCGCCACCCTCTTGCCGAGCAGCGAGCCGTCGCACACCTCGCGGGCCAGCTCGACCATCCGGATGCGGCGCCGCATGTTGATGTTGTCCACCTCGCGCAGGAACGTCAGCGCCTGGTCGGCCCCGAGCTCGCCGGCACGCGCCATGAACGCACGGATGTCCTTGGGCAGGCAGCCTCCGCCGAAGCCGAGGCCGGCGTTGAGGAACTTGCGGCCGATCCGCTCGTCGTAGCCGATGGCGTCGGCGAGGAGCTTGACGTCGGCGCCGGTGGCCTCGCACAGCTCCGCCATGGCGTTGATGAACGAGATCTTGGTGGCCAGGAAGCTGTTGGCCGCCGTCTTGACCATCTCCGCGGTGGCGTAGTCGCTGGTCACCTTCGGCGTCCCCCGCGCCACGATCGGCGCGTACACCTCGTCGAGCAGGCGCTCGGCCACCTCGGCGTCGCCGTCGGCCGGGAGGCCGTACACCAGCCGGTCGGGGTGGAGGGTGTCCTGGACGGCGAAGCCCTCGCGGAGGAACTCGGGGTTCCACGCGAGGAGGGCTCCCGGCACCTTCTCCCCCACCAGCTCCGCCAGGCGGGCCGCCGTGCCCACCGGGACGGTGGACTTGCCGACGACGAGCTCGCCCGGCTGCAGGACCTCGAGCAGGGACTCGACGGCAGCCTCGACGTAGCGCATGTCTGCGGCGTACTCGCCCCGCTTCTGCGGGGTGCCGACACACACGAAGTGGACCTGCGCCCCGGCGGCCTCGGCGACGTCGGTGGTGAAGCGCAGGCGGCCGGTGGCCAGGGTCTGCTGCAGGAGCTCCTCGAAGCCCGGCTCGTAGAACGGCGCCCGCGCGCCGCGTAGCGCCGCGATCTTCGGCTCGTCGACGTCGACACCGACGACCTCGTGCCCGATCTCGGCCATCGCGGCCGCGTGCACGGCCCCCAGGTAGCCACAACCGATGACGGAGATCCGCACGCCGTTCCCTCCAGCACTGCCCGGCCGGGTCCAGCGCCCGGTCCCCGAGAGGTTAGGCCGCGCCTCGCAGCCGGGCACGGTCGACGCTCCTGGTGACGCGGCGGGCCTGGGCGGCCGGGGACCCGCGGGAGCTCAGTCCTGCACGGCCGGGAGATCCCGGACCGGCGTCTCGAGCGAGAGCGCGTCGTCGTCGCGGCGGAGCCTGGCTGCGGGCAGCACGAGCCCGGGGGCGACCCCGACGAGGACGGTCAGCAGGACGGCGACCGCGGCGAGTCCGCTCACCGAGGCGGCGACCGAGGCCGCCGACGTCGCCCAGACGCCGCTGCCGACGGCGGCGGCGACCGACCAGCCCCCGTGGGCGAGCGCGTACAGGGCGACGGCGGCCAGGACCCTGCGCCGGTCCCGCCGCTCCCCACGGCTGACGAGCGCGAGCAGCGCGAGCGTCCCGACGGCGACCAGGGTGCCGATCACCAGGACGCGGGACGGCGAGGTGGCGTCGGCCACGACCGCGGGGCCGCCCAGCTGGACCGCGACCGCCCCGGCCGCCACCAGCCCGACGGTGAGCCACCACGCGCGGCGGAGGCGGTTGCGGGCGGCGCCGGCGACCGCGGCCAGCGCTGCCGCGGCGAGCAGCCCGGCGGCGAAGAGGCGGGGCAGCGGGCGGGCGGCGTCGGTCGAGAGGACGTCGGCCGACGGGCCTGCCGCCCCGCCGAGGTCCGAGACGAACGCCGCCGCGTGCAGGACGATCACGACGAGCGCGAGGCCGATGCCGAGCGGGGACAGGACCGCCCGGGCGCCCGCCTGGGCCGCGGCGCTCCCCACGCCCACCGACACCCGCCGCCGGCCGGAGAGATCCGAGGGTCGGTCGGCCAACCGGATCCCCTTTCCCACGACCACGCCGAGGACGACGGCCAGCAGGATCCACAGCGCGAGTCCGGCAACCACCCAAGCCCACATGACCGTGATAACGGCCGCTGCGGCGTGACCTTGACCCGTGTCCACCCATCGAGCGGATGGCCGGGCACTGCCCGACCGGCCGTCGGCCCGATGTCCGGCACCTCCCTCGCCCCATCCGTCCCAGCTCGGGCAGGTCCACGGCGTGGCAGCCGGACCCCGGGGACCCGTCATCCAAGGTCGTAGGCTGCGTAGGACACGGGATCAGGGGACACCATGGACGACCACACCGCCCGGATCGCGGGACGGCACGCGAGCGGCGACGACGAGGCCACCATGGCGATGGGGGACTCCGGGCGCCCCTCGCGCGAGCGCAGCCGGCACTCCGCGCAGGACGGCACGCGTCCTCGCCGGCGACGCGGCGTGCGCCGGCTGCTGATGACCCTCGTGGTCCTGGGCCTGCTCGTCGCCCTCGTGGCGGGCGGCGGGCTCTGGTACCTCAGCAACCGCTACGGCGGGAACATCGACCGCGTCGGCGACGTCTTCGCCGGGCTCGACGAGGGCGCCCGCCCCGCGCCCGCCTCACCGGCGGGCACCGCGGAGGCGCCGGTCACCTTCCTGCTCATGGGGTCGGACACCCGCGCGACGGCGGAGGAGGGCGTCGCCGCCGGCGGGCGGGCGGACGCGATCATGCTCGCACGGTTCACGGGTGACCGCCGGCACGCGCAGGTCGTCTCCATCCCGCGGGACAGCTGGGTGGACATCCCCGGGCACGGGAAGAACAAGATCAATGCTGCCTACGCCTTCGGTGGGCCGACCCTGCTCATCCAGACGGTCGAGCAGCTCACCGGCGTCCGCGTCGACCACTACGCCGCCATCGACTTCGAGGGCCTCATCGAGGTGACCGACGACCTCGGCGGGGTGGACGTCGTGGTGGCCGAGACGACGAGCAACGGTCCGTACACCTTCCCCGCGGGCGTCAACCACCTGGACGGCGACCAGGCCCGCTGGTACCTCGGGCAGCGCTACGGCCTGCCGGGCGGCGACTTCGACCGCGTCCGCCGCCAGCAGCAGTACCTGAAGGCGATGTTCGGCCAGTTGTTCAGCCGGAACACCTTCAGCGACCTCGGACGACTCGACGCGGCGCTCCTCACGGTGACCGAGTCGGTGGCGGTCGACGACTCCCTGGGCAACGGCGACCTGCTCTCGCTGGCCTACTCCCTGCGCGGGGTCACGCCGGACACGGTCGACTTCTTCACCGCGCCCGTGCTGGGCACGGGCAGGGAGGGCGAGGCCAGCGTGGTCTACCTCGACACGGTGACGGGCGACCGCATGTGGGCCTACCTGCAGTCGGACAGCCTCGCCCCCAACGCCGCGGAGTTCAGCGAGCAGTCCCTGCCCGACACGCCGCGCTGAGGCCGGCTCAGGTCGTCGCGCCCGGCCGGTCGCGGACCTCGGGAGCGCGGACGACGGCGGCCATCCGGTCGAGCAGGGGCAGCAGGGCGTCGGCGATGCGTTCGCCGACCTCCTGGTGGACCTCCAACGGCCGCCCGACGGGGTCCGGGACGTCGTCGCCGGCACCCCGGCTGGTGCGCCTCCGTCGCGCCGCCAGTGCGGCCACGAGCGCCTGCAGGCGCGCCCGGGCGTCCCGACCGCCGCGGTCCCCGTCCACGGCACCCGAGGAGAGCGCCCGTTCCGCCTCGAGCACCGTGAACGTGCGGTTGAGGGCCGCAGGGGCGTGGTGCAGGACCACGTCCCGGTGTCGGTGGGTCATCACGAGCACCAGGTCCGCCGCGGCCGCGAGGGACGGCTCCAGCTGCCGGGCCCGGAAGCCGGCCGGATCGCCGCCCAGACCCGACAGCACCAGCGCGCTGTCCGGGTGCATCGCCGAGCCCACCACGGCCCGCGTCCCCGCGCTGGCGACGGTGACGTGCCGGGCGTCGGCGCCGAGCGCCTCGGAGAGGTAGGCCCGCGCGAGGCGTTCCCCCAGGGGTGAGCGGCAGATGTTCCCCGTGCAGACGAACAGCACCGAGAAGGGAGCGCCCCCGTCGCTCCGGTCCCCGTCGTCGGCCACGTCACCCCTTCCGCCGGCCGATGCCGCCCGGCTCGCAGCCGGTGCTCGCCGCACGGTACGTGGCGTGTCCCGTGGGGCCGGCGTGCAGCGTGGGACCGGCGCCTGTGCGCGGTCCGACGACTCCCCCGTCCCATCCGTGCCGAACCGTCCCACGCGTGTCCGACCCGCCGACCGGATCCGGCATCGCTGCGTTCTGCAGCCCTACGGTCACGCCATGCGACTGCTCTTCGTGTGCACCGGCAACATCTGCCGATCCCCGCTCGCCGAGCGGCTCGCGATCAGTTGGGCGGAACAGTCCCTGGGCGCGGGTGCTGCAAATGTGCACATCCGCAGCGCCGGCACGGACGGCGTCGATGGCAAGTCCATGGACAAGCGGAGCGCGGCGGCCCTGGTCTCCCTGGGTGGCGACGCGACGGGCTTCACCGCCCGGACGCTCCTGCCCCGGATGGCCGAGGAGGCGGATCTCGTCCTGACGATGACCCGGCGTCACCGCCGGCTCGTCCTGGCCGAGTCGCCCCGGGCGATGCGCCACACGTTCACGCTGCCCGAGGCGGCGGACCTCCTGCGCACGGCCGACCTCCGCGGGGTGGCGGACCTGCCCCTCCGCCAGCGCGCGCGAGAGCTCGCGGCCCGCCTCAACGTGGGCCGCGCCCACCGGCGGGGGCACGAGTCCGACGACGTCTTCGACCCGATCGGCGGCTCGTCCTCGGTGCACGAGTACGTCGCGGCACGGATCGCCCGCAAGCTCCGGCCCCTGGCGGACGTGCTGTTCGTCGACGACCGCTCGAGCGACACGTGGGTGCCCACCCCCGCCCTGTACCAGCGTCCGCCCGTGCGCGAGCTGGTCACGCCGCGCTCGCACTGAGCCGAGGACCGGCGGCCAGGTCACAGGACGGCCGCGACCGCGGTTGCCGTCCGTGTCCGGACGGTGACCGCGGTTAGAGTCGCGGTGTGCTGGGCCTGGAGCGCCCCCCGCGGTGGGGCATCGTGACCCTGGTGGCGTTGGTCGTCCTCAACGGCGCCCTGTTCACCTACCTCGCGCTGCGGCCGGCCCCGGTCGACCCGTTGGCGGGACGCACCCCGTCGCCGGCGGCCCAGACCTCCGACGTCGCGACGCCCCCGACCAGCGCGTCACCGGCGGCGGCGACCAGCGCACCGTCCGCGCCGCCGGTCCTCGCCGTCTACGGCGACGGCTACTCCGCAGGGTCCGCCCTGGGCGGGCAGGGTGCCACCGGCTGGCCTGCACTGGTGGCCGCCGGCACGGGAGCCGAGCTGCGGTTGACCGCCGCGGCGCGCGCCGGGTACGCCGCCGTGGGCGCCACCGGTCAGGACTTCGCGGGCCTGGTCACCTCCGCCCCCGTCCCCGACGCCACGGTGACCGTGGTCTTCGGCAGTCGCAACGACTACGGCCAGCCCCTGGCGACGGTGTCCGCGGGCGCCGCGGCCACCCTGCAGACCCTCCGCCAGGCGGCGCCGGAGACCGAGCTCGTCGTCGTCGGTCCCGCCTGGAGCGACGCCGACGTCCCGGCCGAGCTTCTGGAGGTGCGGAACGCGGTCGAGGAGGCCGCCGGTGCCGTGGACGCCACCTTCGTGGACCCGCTGGAGGCCGGCTGGTTCAGCGAGCCGGCCGGGCTCATCGCTCCGGACGGCGTCTCCCCCACCGACGCCGGCCACGCGTTCATCGCGTCCTCGCTGACGCCGGTCCTCACGCAGGCCCTGAGCGCCTCCACGACGTCGAACTGAGGCTCTCGAGGACCCTTGAGGCCTCGCACGGGGTGTCGACTCCGGGGGCTGGTTGCCGGTCCCCCGTCGGGTCGCGCTCGCCATGGCCGGCGGAGCGGTGGGTGCAACGTCGTCGCCGCGTCGCGGGTCGCCTGATCGCAGGTCCACCGAGCGTGCCGCTTCGCAGCCGGCGCCGGTCCCCACGCCGGTGCTGACCCCTCCCCTACGTGCGACTGAGCGGGCTCCTGCGGCACTCCCATGTCCGCGGGGACTCGTGTCCGCGGAGCCGGTGAGCCGATCGACGGCCACGTGCGCCTTGCGGACGCACGTCCCCCGGTGTCGGTCAGCCCCGCGCCACCGCCGGAGAGCCGCGCCGGGGCGGTAGGCGGTCGCTGAACCGTCGGTCACCGCCCTGGTGGACCCACCGCCCGTCAGCGTCGGCAGGTGAACACCGTCGGTCGCTCACGGGCGGGCGCCGCCGCGGCTGAGGTGCCCGACAGCTCGACCACCACCGCTGGATGCACGAGGCCCCGGACCCGATCGGGTCCGGGGCCTCGTGCGGCTCGTCGGCGGGTCGTCAGCGCCCGGAGACGCGCGGCTTCTCCTCGTCCCGCACGGGCGGGAGGGGGCTGGTGTGCTCGGTGAGCACCCGGCGGCCGTGCTTGTTGGTGGGCAGGGCATCGGACTGGTCGGCCTGCGGGTCCGGGGACGCGTCGTAGGCGTAGCTGTACCCGTACCCGTAGCCCTCGGCGGCGCGCGGCGGGATCCGGTTGAGCACCACGCCGAGGAGCTTCGCGTCGATGCGATGCAGGTTGCCCGCTGCCTGCTCGAGCTGCGCCCGGGTGGTCACGCCGTGGCGGGCGATGATGATGGCGCCGTCCGCCGCCACGGACAGCACGGCGCCGTCGGTCACGGGGAGGAGCGGCGGCGCGTCGATGATGACGTAGTCGCAGCTCTCCCGGGCCTCGGCCAGCAGAGCACGCATCTGCCGGGAGCCCAGCATCTCGCTGGGGTTGGGCGGCATGGGGCCGGCGGCGAGCACGGTGAGGTTGCCGTCGCCGTAGGGCTGGGTCAGCTCGTCGAGCCGCGCGGTGCCCGCGAGGACGTTGGACAGGCCGGCACCGCTGATCATGCCGAGGTAGCGGGTCACCCGGGGACGACGGAGGTCTGCCTCGATGAGCATCACCCGGGCACCCGACTGGGCGAGCACCACCGCCAGGTTGACGGCCACGGTGGTCTTGCCCTCGCCGGGCAGCGAGCTGGTGATGACCAGCGTCCGGGCCGGGTGGTCCACGTCGAGGAACTGGAGGTTGGTGCGGATCTGCCGGTAGGCCTCGGCCGTCTCGGAGTAGCCGTCCTCGTCGTTGACCACGTGCTGCTCGTGCAGTGCCGGGTCCTCGACGAGGGCGCCCACCACTCCGACACCGGCGATCTGGGACACAGCCTCCGGGGTCTTCACGGTGGTGTCCATGCGCTCGCGCAGGACGGCCGCGCCGGCGCCCAGGAGGAGTCCGGCCAGGGCGCCCAGCCCGAGGTTGCGCACCGGCTGCGGTGTGGTCGGACTGTCGGCGACCTTCGGGGTCTCCGTGACGGTCACCTTCACCGTCGACGCCGTCGCCCCCTCCGGGGTCTCCAGCTCCGTCACGTAGGCCGTGAACTGCTGGCCCAGCGCGGCGGCGATGTCCCGCGCCTCCGTGGCGGAGGTGCGGGACACGCTGACGTCGAGCAGCACGGTGTCGGGGATGGCGCTGGCCGTGACGTCCGCCGCCAGGTCGCCGGGCGTCTCGGAGAGGTCCAGCTGGTCGGCGACCCGCCCGGCCAGCTCCTCACCGGTGAGGAGCTGTACGTAGGAGGTGACCCGCTGCTGGGAGAACAGGTTCCCCTGGTACGCGGTGGACGTGTCGTCCGTGCCGGTCGTGGAGACGAACAGCTGGGTGGCGGACGTGTACACCGGCGTGGTCTGCCAGGTGACCACGCCGGCCACGGCAAGTCCGGTGAGCAGGCCGACGGCGAGCAGCCACCACCCGTTGCGGAGCGCCTGGACGACGTCCTTCAGTTCCATGGACCGGCCTCACAATCGGGGTGGAGCTGGGCACCGCGCCGTCCGTGGCCGTACCGGGTATGCGTGAGAGCCGAGGATATCGGCTGCACCTCAGTACGCCCCGGAACCGCCACGCACGGCACCGATCGTCTTCCACAGGATGAACAGGTCGAGCCAGAACGACCAGTTCTCCACGTAACGGACGTCCATGCGCACCGAGTCGTCCCAGCTGAGGTCGGACCGGCCGCTGATCTGCCACAGGCCGGTCATGCCCGGCTTGACCAGGAAGCGGCGCTGCATGTCGAAGCCGTACCGCTCCGTCTCGTGCGGCAGTGGCGGCCGCGGCCCCACGAGCGACATCTGCCCGAGCAGCACGTTGAACAGCTGCGGCAACTCGTCGAGCGAGTAGCGCCGCAGCACGCGTCCCACGCCGGTGACCCGCGGGTCGTTGCGCATCTTGAACAGCACGCCATTGCCCTCGTTGGCCGCAAGGAGCGCGGCCAGGCGCTGGTCGGCGTCGACCACCATCGAGCGGAACTTGTACATCGGGAACTCGCTCCCGTCGCGCCCCACCCGGTACTGCTTGTAGAGCACCGGACCGCGGCTGGTCAGCCTGACGGCGAGCGCGATCGCGAGCAGGACGGGCGCCAGGAGCGCAACTCCGAACGCAGCGGCGGCGACGTCGAAGGTCGTCTTGGCAGCGCGCCGGGCTCCGCTCAGCTCCGGCCGCTCGACGTGCAGCAACGGGAGGCCGGCCAGGGGCCGGATGGCGACGCGCGGGCCGGCGACCTCGGTGACGGCGGGCGCGAGGAGGAGGTCGGCATGCGTCTGCTCGAGGTCCCAGCCCAGGCGTCGCAGCGCCGGCCCTTCGAGCTCCGGGCTGGGGAGGACGGCGACTACGTCGACCTCGTGGGCGCGGACGACGTCGAGGACCTCGTCGAGGGACCCCAGGATGGGGAGCCCGTCGTCCGTGGTGGCTGACTGCTCGGGTCGGGCCGGGACACAGCAGCCGATGACGTCGAGCCCCTGGTAGCGCGTCGCGTCGATCTGCCGGCGCAGTGCGGCGACGCCGCTGCGGTGTCCGACCACCAACGTGGTCTCGAAGTAGCGCCCTCGCCCGCGCTGACGGTGCAGCACCTGGCGCCGCGCATACCGCTGCACGAGCGTGAGGAGGCCAGCCAGAGGTAGCGCCACCACGACGAACCCACGGGCGATGTCCCATTTGAGCGCCCAACTGGTGGTGGCGAAGGCGGCGAGGACGCCGACCCCCGCCGACAGCACCCGCCGGAACTCCTCAGCCCCCACCCACAGGAACCGGTGCTCGTAGGTCCTCGCGGTGTACATCGCGACGACCCAGACAAACGGGAGCCCTGCGACGACGGGGATGGCCTCGAGTGAGCCACGGGACAGCGGCTCGTCTCCGAAACGGACGAGGAGGCCAGCGACGCCAGCGAGGAGGGCGCACAACGCGTCGCCGAGCACGATGGACCTCACATACCGGCTTCGCCACCTCCGCCGTGCAAGCGTCCCCTCGCCACGCAGCTTTCGAGACCACGCCGACGCCGGTGACGCGCCGAAGGCGCCTGCGACGTCGCCATCCGTTCCTGTGGTGAGCGCCATCGCCCGCTCCCCGCTGTCCGCTCCTGCACACGACGCAAGCTCCCAGGCGCCGTCGCTCCGTCCGTCCGGGATGACATCAGCAGGGTCTCGCGGAAACGGTACCGATGCATCTCGGATTGCAGAATGTGACATGCATCCCCCGTGAGAGTCACACCCCATCGGTGCAGAGGCGCGGCGCGTACTGCCAGTTACACGGATTGTTACCCGCCGAGCTCGGACGGTAGCCGCCGCATGGCATGGGCGAGCAGTGCCAATCTCGACGAGATGTCGACACGTCGATTGGCATGGTCAACGTCGACGCGTTGGCCTTCGACGACCGCGGGCTGGGTGCACATCGGTGCAGGGCCCCCGGACTCAGTTGCGGAAGCGGGGAGAGAGGACCGTTCCGGCTTGTTGCCCGAAGACAACCGCCTCGGGAACCGCACCACTGACGACAGTCCCGGGCGTGACGACGGCTGATCGCCCGATGTGAGCGCCCCCCAGGACGACACACCGTGCGGTCACCCACGCGCCGTCCTCGATGACGACGGGCCGCGTGATGAGCGCCATGTCCCGTCGATGCGCGTGCGACCCCGTGGTAATGAAGGTTCCCTGGGACACCACGACATCGGAGCCGATCGTCAGGTCGTCCTGGTTGTGCAGCCACACGTCCTCGCCTATCCAGCTGCGATCACCGATGACCAACTTCCAGGGGAAGCGGACACGCAGTCGCGGGCGGAGCAGGACTCCCGTCCCGATGCGCGCGCCGAAGCCCACCAGTGCGGCGCGTCGTAGCCGGGAGCTGATCTGCCAGGGGTTGCTCACGACCGCCAACTCCACGAGCCCCCATAGGTACACCTTCCAGGCGGGGGCGTCCCAGCTCTCCCCCGCGCCCGGGGCCTTCGACAGGTCGATCACCTTGGGTCGCGGCACCGGGAGAGGATACGGCGGAGCGCCGGCCACGACGGCGGGCGGACGACTGGGGGCACGGGTGACCACGGGGACCACGAGGGACGGACGCACGTTGCGGGTGGCGGTCGTCGGGCTCAACTACGCACCCGAGACCACGGGCATCGCCCCGTACACGACCGGCCTCGCCCGTCATCTCGCCCAGGAGGGACACGAGGTCACCGTCCTCACAGGCCACCCGCACTACCCGGAGTGGCGCCTCCACCCGGGATACGAGACCCCGCGTGCTTCGTCCACGGACCACGGCGTACGGCTCGTCCGTGTTCGCCACCCGGTACCGGGCAACCCCGGTGGCGCCTCACGGGTGCTCATGGAGCTCGTGTTCGCCCTCCGCGCGGGCGCCCGGCTGCTGCGCGAGAGACCGGACGTCGTCCTCGTCGTCAGCCCGGCGCTGCTCTCCATCGCGCCGGCCCTGTTGCTGCGCTCGGTGCGGCATTTCCGCGTGGGTGTGGTGGTGCAGGACCTGTACGGAGCGGCCCTCTCCGAGACCGGTCTCGGCGGTGGGCTCGTCGCCCGGGTCACGGCCCGCTTGGAGCGTCTCCTGCTGAGGAGGGCTGACGGCGTCGCAGTCATCCACGACGTGTTCCGGCAACGCCTCCTTGCGGACGGGGTCGTCGACGCGCGGGTGGTCGTCATCCCCAACTGGTCACACGTGACGATGCCCGGGGCGCAGGACCGCGTAGAGCGACGCCGCCAGCTGGGCTGGGAGCCGGACGACTTCATCGCTCTCCACTCCGGCAACATGGGCGCCAAGCAGGGGCTGGAGGGGCTGGTGGAAGTCGGGCGGCTCGCCGGGGAACGCGGGAGCGCCGTGCGGGTGGTCCTCATGGGGAACGGCAGCCGACGAGACCACCTCGCCAGGCAGGCCGAGGGCCTGGCCCAGGTGACACTGCTCGACTCGCTGCCCGAGGGGGAGTTCGAGTCCACGCTGTCCGCCGCCGATTGCCTCCTGCTGCACGAGAAGCCCGGGGTCGTCGAGATGTCCGTGCCGAGCAAGCTGACGACCTACTTCACCGCAGGTCGCCCGGTCGTGGCAGCGACGGACGAGCGCAGCGGAGCGGCCGCGCTGGTCGCCGCATCGGAGGCCGGGATCCGAGTCCCCGCTGGGGACGCCGCCACGATCCTCGATGCCATCGAGGAGGTGGCCGCCGATCCGGCCGCCGCCGAAGAGATGTCGGCGAACGGACAGGCCTACGCGGCCGAGCACCTGACCGGCGCTGCTTCCCTCGCGGGCTATGGCGCCTGGGTTCGCCGCCTGGTGTAGCGGTCAGGCTCGCTGCAGGGCCCCTGCAGCGACCTGCTCCCGATACCAGCGGTAGGTCTCGACCAGCCCCTCGCGCAGGGGGATCCGCGGCTCCCATCCGAGTCCTCTGATCTTGCTGACGTCTAGCAGCTTCCGGGGCGTGCCGTCCGGCTTCGTCGTGTCGAACACCAGGTCCCCCTGGAAGCCCACGACCTCCGCCACCATCTCCGCGATCTCGCGGATCGAGAGGTCCTCGCCCACCCCGATGTTGACCGGCTCCGGCTCGTCGTAGTGCTCGAGGAGGTGCACGCAGGCCCGCGCCAGGTCGTCGACGTGCAGGAACTCCCGTCTCGGCGTCCCGGTCCCCCAGACCGTGACCGACGGCGCGCTGGCGCGCGCGGCCTCGTCGAGACGACGAATAAGCGCCGGCAGCACGTGGGAGCCGGTCGGGTGGAAGTTGTCGCCGGGCCCGTACAAGTTCGTCGGCATTGCGGAGATGTAGTGCACGCCGTGCTGGCGACGCAGCGCCTGGACGTGGAGGACCCCGGCGATCTTGGCGATGGCGTAGGCGTCGTTCGTGGGCTCCAGCGGGCCGGTGAGCAGGGAGTCCTCACGGATGGGCTGCGACGCGAACTTGGGGTAGATGCAACTCGAGCCCAGGAAGAGCAGCTTGGCGGCGCCGTGCCGAGCGGCCGCGTCGAGGACATTGACCTGGATGCGCAGGTTGTCGGAGAGGAAGTCCGCCGGATAGGTGCTGTTGGCGAGGATGCCGCCGACCTTGGCAGCTGCAACGATCACCGTTGCAGGTCGTTCGGCGGAGAAGAACGCTTCCACCGCTCCCGCGTCGCGCAGGTCGAGCTCCGACGAGGAGCGCGTCACGAGGTTCGAGAACCCGAGCTCGCGGAGGTGACGCACGATGGCGCCGCCCACGAGACCTCGATGGCCCGCGACGTAGGTAGGTGCCTCACGGTCGAGGATCGGCAGCGTCATGGTCGGCACCCCTTCGGTCAGTCGGCCATCTAGGCTACGAGAAACGGCTCGGATCGGTCCGGGCGGACGACGAACGGGGCAACGGGTGGCCAAGTCGGCACTCATCACGGGCATCACCGGCCAAGACGGCTCGTACCTGGCGGAGTTGCTCCTGAGCAAGGGGTACGAGGTCCACGGCATCGTTCGGCGCTCATCCTCCTTCAACACGGAGCGCCTCGACGACATCTACGAGGACCCCCACGTGGCCAACCGCCACCTGTTCCTGCACTTCGGTGACCTCAATGACGGTGTCACCCTGATCAACCTGCTCCGGGAGGTCAACCCCGACGAGGTCTACAACCTCGGAGCTCAGTCCCACGTCCGGGTCTCGTTCGACCAGCCGGTCTTCACCGGCGACGTCACGGGCCTAGCCGCGATGCGCCTCCTGGAAGCCGTTCGTGCCGCCCGCGTGCGTACCAAGATCTACCAGGCATCATCGTCGGAGATGTTTGGCGCCACGCCGCCGCCGCAGAACGAGCACACTCCGTTTTATCCGCGGAGTCCCTACGGCGCGGCAAAGGTCTACGCATACTGGGTCACGCGCAATTACCGTGAGGCGTACGACCTCTTCGCTGTTAACGGGATCTTGTTCAACCATGAGTCTCCTCGCCGCGGTGCGACGTTCGTCACCCGCAAGGTGACGAGAGCGGTCGCGCGCATTGCGGCTGGCCTGCAGGACAAGCTCTACATGGGCAACCTCGACGCAGTCCGCGATTGGGGCTACGCCCCCGAATACGTGGAGGGTATGTGGCGCATGCTGCAGGCCCCCGAGCCAGACGACTACGTCCTCGCCACGACAACCGCCTATTCCGTTCGAGACTTCGTCCGGATGGCTTTTGAGCACGTGGGGCTCGACTGGGAACAATACGTCGAGCATGACTCCCGATATGAAAGACCAACCGAGGTCGATGCGCTGATCGGCGATTACACGAAGGCCAAGACCAAACTTGGATGGGAACCCAAGGTGCTCACCCCCGAACTCGCCAAGATTATGGTCGACGCGGACATCAAACAACTGGAAGACGCTCGTAGCGGGCGCAGCGTGCGCATCGATCGCTGACCAACTCAGTGGTCCGGGAACCCCACCAACGACGTATATGTCACAGGAGAAAGTCCCATGCCGAGACTGTTGGTGATGATGCCTGCGAGAGCAGCGTCGGACACCATCTCGTTAGCAGCGGCGTCGACGCTTCGCGCGATGCCGAGGGATGCGCAACTCATGATATGGGTCGACGGCGACACGGAGACCCTGACCGCCGCCGACAAACTCGCGAAAGACAAACGAGTCCTCGTCCACCACTCCCCCATCTCCGTCGGCGGTGGCGCCTCCAGGCGGGAGATGATGAGAGTTACGGACAGCGAGTTCGTGGCATCAATGGACGCCGACGACGTGGCGTTCCCCTGGCGCTTCTCCCTGCAGATGCGCCACCTGAGGAAGTATGACGCGAGCTTCACAGCAGTCGTCCGCTTCAAGGGGAGAACAATTCCAACTCTCAGCCTCCCCGTCCGCTACCTACCTAAGGACCTAGCAACAGCCCTTCTCATCCATAACCCCCTGTCGCATCCCACCTTCACCGCAAGGCGCCAGGCGGTTGAGCGCGCAGGGGGCTACCGCGACCTCCGAGTCGCACAAGACTGGGACCTATGGTTGCGCATGGCAGCCTCGGGCGCGCATATATATCGGTCCCCTCTCCCGACCGTCGCGTACAGGAGCAGTCCCGGCCAAGTTTCACAGGCCACTACGTATACGCAACAAGTCCAAAGCAACGCCATGCTGCGCGAAAGCCTTGCCTCGCTATTCGCGTCCACCGCGAGGGTCCCCTCCGGCGCACACTCCACGGAAGGCGATACTCTGAAGGCGGCGGTGGCAACAATGCCTAGGTTGCTGCGCCACTACTACTTCCACGTCATCTCACACAATGGCACGACCATCGACTGGTTCGAGGGGGACGCAACAAGCGAGTCCACATGTCCACGCTAGGCGCACTGCGGCACGCCATTCAGGGCGTCCGACTTGACCAGTCCTATATGGCACGCCTGTCCCACGGGTTCCGGATCAACCCGTGGCCGATTGCTATCGTGGCGAACCCCAGCCTTCAGTGCTCATTCCTCTTTCGCCTTTGCCGCCACGGTGGCCCCCTGTCGCGCCTAGCCCGACAAATCCTGCTTTGCGCCTTCAGCTCAGACGTATCACCGGGCCAGCAGTTCAAGGGGGCGGTGAATCTCCCTCATCCAGTCGGTATTGTCGTCGGCCACGGCGCTCGGCTCAACGGTGACGTGACGATCTACCAGAATGTAACCATTGGAGGCAGTAGGTCCGGGGGCTATCCAACGGTCGGCAACGCAGTCACCATATATCCGAACTCCGTGATCACCGGTGACGTCCACCTCGGCGATGAATGCGTTATCGGCGCTCTCTCGTTCGTCAATCAGGACATACAAAGCCGAGCAACCTATAGGCGATCGCTTGGATGAGGACTCTAAGGGTCGCCACGCACCTGCGATCTTCGCGCAACTTCTTGCGTTAGGGGAGCGCATTCTCCCGCGAGTTGCCTCAGCGGGCTCGACTCTCTTCCTTGCATATGTCGCGGACCCAAGGATGGTTGGCTATTTCAGTTGGATGATGCTGGCGTACACCGCCTTCCAAGCTCTCACTGATACTGCGTTTAGACACACGCTGCTGCAAGCACTGAGCCAACCGCCTGACGGCCGGCGGTCCCTCCTGAGCACCTATCGAGCAGTGAGCGCCTTAAGTGGCTGGGCATTACTAGTCGCTGCGGCCATACTCGTCGCCATCCTGAACTCCGACACTTCTGCACTGCTGCTCCTGCCACTCGCATTCGCACCTATCGCGACGGCCGTCGCACTTCCTAGTCTCGGCCTCTTGCAGCGTGCCGGCCGTTGGGCGACCTTGGCCCGAGGCCAGGTCGGCGCTGCAGTCGTCTCCCTTGCACTAGGTTTGCCGTTAACGGCAGCCACTCGCTCAGTTCTCGGCCCTTCCGTGCAACTCCTTACAGCCGAGGCCATCTTCGCAGCCTACTGCTATTGGGCAGTACAACGACTAGATGCGCGGGAAGTACCCTTGCAGGGGGGGGCGGCGCTAAGTCGGGCTGACCTACGATCCACTTACGCCAGCATGGCTGGCTACTCGACCCTTGGTTGGGCACAAGGCCAGTCTGACCGAGTCTTAATCGGTGCCGTCGGAGGCACCTACTTGTTGGGGCAATACGGGATCGCAGTTGCAATTGCAAGGACACTCGGCGATACGCTCGCCGCGGCGACAGCAAACCTCCTGCGCGTTCGGCTAAGTGGCGCTGCGAGGACGGCACCGAGCCTCCGACGCAGGACGGAAGGAGTGCTTGCTACATCTCTCCTTGTCGGCGCTATTGCGGTCGCCTGTATCTACGTGCTCACTTCCACCGTCATCACAGATCTGCTAGGTGGCGAGTGGGAAGAATCGCTCACGATCGTGCCGATCCTGGCGCTCGCAACATTTCCATCCATCCTCAACTGGACTTCCTCCTCGCTCCTAGCACTCTCCGGTCGACATAGATTTGCCCTCCTCTCACCGACTGCGGGATTGGTGGCAAGTTTATTCATTGCACTCGCGGCGGCGCACGGCCCCGCGGCGATTGCCTGGGCAGTCGTTGTACGCGAGTACGTTGTCGCAACTACGAGCCTTCTGCTTCTGCAGAGACATGCGCCATGGAAGTTCTACCTATTGACCATCCTGCTAGTCTCAGCTGGCGGTATTGTGCAGCAGGTCCTGCTATGAGTGACGATAGGGGCTTGGGGACGGCGCACCAGCCACTGCGAGCGGTACCAACGTCCTAGTCACCTGCAAGTTTGTGTGCGGAAAGCCCGTAGGGGCTTCAAGCCTGGCTGCAGTGTTGCTCGTTGGGGAGTGCCCTACCCGCCGACTGGTTCACCGAACACAAGGGATGCCCTAGATGCCTCAGACCCTTGTGGGCTACCACATCACGCCTGACAATTGGGGGCGCAGACCCTGTGCATATACATCGGCTGGGCAGTGTTGAGCTGCGGCTGCCAGTCGTGCGGCTGCATCGTTTTAGCATCTTTCGCACCATCGGCGCCTTAATCCGCCACACTGCGAGTGGTTGATGATGGGTAACCGAATGAAGTCTATTGACGCTTGGTGTGCGTTGTACGCGGTGACGAAATAGGATCCTGTCGACAACCCTGACAATCAAACCGAGACGCGTTAAGTGACGGTCGAATGGAGAGTGGCGTGCGGGTGCTACAGGTCGTCGCATACGTTGGCATAGGAGGCGAGTACGGCGGGCCAACCGCCGTCGCATTCGAGCAGACGGAATGCCTGCGTGAACTGGGCTGTGAAGTGACCATGGCCGCCGGCTGGGACGGCAAGGCGACAGTGGACAGCGATTGTGAACTTCGCTTGTTTCGAGCCACGCGTTTCGGCCGGCGCAGCTTTGCTCTCCTTTTCTCGCCAATGTTCCTGTTCTGGCTTGTCAAGAACATCCGCCGCTTCGATGTGGTGCATGTGCATCTGGCGAGGGACCTCCTGACGTTGCCAGCCGCCGCTATAGCGGCCAGGGCTGGACGGCCACTGATTGCCCAGACGCACGGAATGGTGCGACCGGATAAAAGATTGGTCGCTAGGCTCATCGATCGTTTTGTCGTCCTGTCGACTCTTCGAAGGAGTCGCCGCATCCTTTATCTGACATCGCGCGAGAGGGAGGATCTACTTTCGATAGGGATTATCCCGGATCTACTGCAGCAATTGGACAATGGCGTCTCCTCCTCCACTGAATACGCTCGACCAGCCTATACGTCACCCCTGGTCGTGTTTGCATCCCGTTTGGCGGCTCGAAAGCGGCCCCGCGCCTTTGTGGAGGCCGCAGCGTTGGCGAGGTCGGTCAGGCAGGACCTGAAGTTTGAGATCTGGGGGGCCGACGAGGGCGAGTTGGCCGGCGTGGAGGCGGACATTGCGAGACTGGAGATTGGCGACAGTTGCCGCTACATGGGGGCAGTCGATCGTGCTGGCGTGCGGTCACTCTTTGGTCGAGCCTCCGTCTTCGTGTTGCCGAGTCTCGATGAGCCTTTCCCGATGGTGCTTCTCGAGTCGTTCGCCGCAGGTTTGCCCTCCGTTATTACTGATCAGACAGGTCTGTCCGTCCTAGCCGGAACTGCCGGCGCGTCAATCGTGGTCGGCGAAAGTGTGGAGGAGCTCGCACACGCCATTCTGCGCCTGGTGGAGGAACCTCAGCTTTGGACGGATGCGTCGCTAAGGGCCCGCCATCTGGCGGCCGAACGCTTTGCGATAACGACTGTCGCGAAGACATTAGTAAAGCTTTACGAGGCTGAGTGCCACACGGACTCTGTGTAAAGCTATGGAAGGCGCCGCGCTCCCGAGCCGGTCACACCAAACGGAACCAGCGATCGTTGGGGCTCGCCGACTGAGGGGCGTGGCGTCGGCGGCCGCGCGCATCACCGACAGAGGAGTCCGGCGCCGGTCGCGCCTAGTGCGAAGACAGATGTAGGAGGACCTGTAAACATTATCCATTCGGGCATGCCGCCCACGGAGGCGCCAATGGCTACCTGCAGCGCTGAGCCCGGCACAATACCGAGCACCGTCGCCGCCGTGTACGGCGCCAGCCGCATCGCGGTGAGCCCCGCCGCGTAGCTGACCGGCATGAAGGGGACCGGCGGAATCCGCACCAGTAGCAACGGGCCGAATCCGTGCCCGACCAGCCGCCGGTCAACCTCGGCCAGCCGGCGCCCGGCCAGCTTCGTCACCGCGCCGCGGCATAGCCAGCGGGCGAGGCCATAGGCGCCGAACCCACCGAGCGTGCCGCCCACCACGGCTGCCACGAGGCCCCCTAGAAGCCCAGGACGACGCCGAGGAGCAGCGACAGCGCCGTCCGCGGCACCGGCGCCAGCAGCGCCGCGCCCACCCCGAGGGTCAGGAGCACCAGCCTGATGAGGCCGGAGCGATCCACCCACGCGCGCACCGTGTCGACGGCGGGCAGGTCCACGGTGAGTGCCACGACGCCGGCCGCCGCGAGGAGGGCGACGAGCACGCCGGCCCGCACCCACGTCCCACGCACGGTCCCATCGTCGCCCACGACCGCCAGGCAGACTGGGGTGACCGTCCGCCCGCGCCTGGAGGAGAGCGATGCGCCCATAAACAGCGACGACGTCGGCGCGGCCGTCGCGTTCCGGGACGTGCCGCCCGGCGACCGCGCGGTCCGCTTCCTGGAGGCCGGCGGCACGCTGGTGCTCACCGTCGACCCGGCGGTCTACCCCGAGATGCTCGACGCCGTCCTGGCCCGCGCCGAGGCGGACCCGGCCTTCAGCGAGGTCGTCGACGCCGCCGTCCGCACCGCGCTCACCGCGAAAGCGGAGGCCGGCCTCCTCGGATGAGGACCAGTCCGGCCCACGACAGTGCTGCTAGTAGCTTGATTCGTTCATGTCCGAAGGGTGACCTTCGTGTCCCCGCCGACCATTCCGGGTGCCTACCGTCCGGGCTGGGCTGGCCTACTGCGCTCGCATCGATCAACCCGTCGAACACCGTCACACCCGGTGGTCGAATTGTCGGCAGCGCCGGCCTCACCGCCGAAGCCCTGTTCGACCGGCTCTCCACCGCGCGATCCGCGCCGGGCGCCACCTACTACGTGTCCCCCACCGGCAACGACTCCACCGGCACCGGGAGCAGCGGCGCCCCGTTCCGATCCCTGTGGAAGGCGATCGACGTCGCCAACGCCGGCGGTGTCCCCGCCAAGATCTTCGCCGAGCGCGGACCTTACGACCGGGCCAACGCCTTCGTCGGCGGCACGAACAACGGCCCCAGGTCGACATGGCCATCATCGCCACCGACGGCGAGCAGCCCGGCGGCCGGCAGCTGGTCACCGGCACCTACGACGTCGTCACCGGCTTCACCGCCGACGCCACCCACACCAACTGCTACAGCAAGGCCGTGGCCAACTGCATCCGCCTACGTGACCTGGCCGCCGTCGACCGGTTGGGAACAGCGTCAAGCTCGTCCAGGTGCCCACCGCTGTCCTGTGCAACGCCACCCCGGACTCCTGGGCGCTCGTCGCCGGCACTCTCTACATCACCGCCGCGACGGGCCGCGCCCACCGACAGCAACACCCGCTACTTCCAGAACAGCCCGCACCTGTAGATCCGCCAGCAGGTGAACGTCTTCCTCGACAGCTTCGACCTGCAGGGCTCAAACGGCTCCTACAACATTGTGCACATCAACTCGCCTGCCACCAGCACTCCCACCACGCTCAATGCGGTCGTCCTCAAGAGCACCTCGCTCCGCTACGGCCGGCCGGTGCGGTCGCCGGTCGCGGCCTGGGCGCTGTCAACTGATACGGCCCGTCGCAGCCTTCAACTGCCGCGCCGACGCCAACGCCGGCGACCGCTGCAACGTGCACAAGGTGCAGTCCGGGCCCTGCTACCTACTCACCGTGAACTGCTCGGCGAAGAACAACGGCCGAGGCCAGCAGTCAGTCAACGGCCTCACCATCCACGAGGCCTGCTTGGGCGTCGACATCGCCGGCGACTACGCCTTCAATCGCGGCGGCACCGTCTACAACATCGACGTCAGCAAGGCCTACCTGCTCGGCACCGTCCTCCGCGACGACCAGGGCGACGCCGCCGCGGGCGCCACCCCACCCGGTGCCGTGCGAGTCGCCGGCAGCGCGCAGGTCTGAGCTGACCGGGTCCACACAATCATGCCGCCCGGTGCGTTCGACTACCAGGCCGCCGGAGCGTCGAGCGCCATCCGCCGCAAGGACTGCGCGCCCGCCCTGAACCCCGACGCCGGGCCGGGGACGTACAGCTCTCCCTAGAGCAGCGCGTGCGCTCGAGGCGCGTTCGGGGCCGCCCCAGCCACGGCGTCCGCTGCCGCTCGACGGCTCAGGCGGGCGCGTGTGATGTAGCGCAGCACCAGGTCGGCGATGATGGCATACAGCAGCAGTCGCACCGACGACCGCAAGTTGTACTGCAGGATCGTCAGAGCGAACAGGCTGCACATGCCCAGCAGCGCTAGCGCGTACATGCCGTGTCCCGTGCGGAAGTACCAGCCGACCCGGCCGTCGAGGTAGCTGAGGATGGCGCCAGCCGCGGCGGCCATGACTGCGGTGACGAGCCAGCCGTAGTTTCCGAGCTCGCCGACGGTCGAGTAGGGCGTGTAGTAGTTCAGGCGCAACGACTGGTAGATCTCGTACCAGCCAGCGACGCTGCCCGGCGCCGGGTTGAGCGAGATCCACAGCCAGGACGTGGGCAGCTGCGGTTCCATGAACGCCGTGGCCGCGGCGATCGGGAACGCGACGAGGATGTTGTTGACCGCGTCGGCCCACTCCACGTTGCCGTAGGAGAAGGACAGCATCCGCTCAAGGTAGGGGAAGAGCCCGTGGGTGTTGCCGGTGCGCAGGTGCAGCGGGATGGGCAGCAGCGCCAGTGACATCGCGGCGGCCACGGCGAGCTTGACCGCCCGCCGGCGGGTGCCGCGATAGGCGCAGTAGCCGAGCACCAGCAGGATCGGCACGAGCGCGAGGCGCCGGGAGCCCATCGAGAAAAAGTAGATGGCGTAGGCGGCCATCAGCGTGACGGCCGACGCGCGCCGCAGACCAATGCTGCTGGCGGCCAGGTGGCCAGCGAGGACGGCGCCGCCCAGCGCCAGGGTGCCGGCCAGGCCGAGCACGCTGGTGCCGGAGCGGATAGGCAGGTAGCTCGAGCGAGAGAGCAGGTCCCCGCCGACGCCGACAGTGAGCACCAGGATTGGGGCGGCCGCAGCCGGCAGGAACCAGCTGCGCAGCGCGGGCGGCACGACATCGCGGAGTGCGGTCGCGTCGGCGCGTGCAGCCGGTGTTGCCCGGCGCCGGAAGAGGGACTGCAGCAGTGCGCCGGCGATCAGCCACGAGACAACCTGCGCGAAGAGCGTGAGCGTCGACCACGCCACGCGGTCGGGGACGACGATCCGGATACTGGCGCCGCCGGCGTCGACGAGATCCGCGGCGAACAAGAAGCCGCCGATGCCGACCGTGGCGAGAAGCGCGACGGTGATCCACACGGGCGAGAAGTACGGCTTACTGAAGTAGCCGCGCCGGGTGCGGGCGATCAGCGCTGCGAGGAGCGTCGCGACGAGTGCCACGCCCAGGAGCGTCGGCCACCGCATCGCCCCGGCGCCTCCCAGCAGCGTCAGCACGAGGACGCCGAGGGTCAGGAAGATGTCCCGCCTGGCGAGTTTTCGCGTCGGCTCCGAGACGTCCGTGGCCATGCTGCCCCCCAATGACGAACGTCGACAGACTAGCCAAGCTCCCTCGGGCGGCCGGGACGTCGACTCGGCGGCACGGCGCGCGCGGACGCGGGCGCCTGTCAGGTCATGTACCAGGAGATGTCAGAGCCGCCGTCCTCGCACACCTCTGCGGCCGTGGCCAGCGCCTGCCGCAACGGACCGGGCTCCAGGTCGCCCTCGACGATCGCGGCGTGCGCACCCTCTCCGGCGGCTACGACCTCTTGCAAAGCCCCGTCCAGGTGCGGCGTCTCGGCCACACCGACGCACTGGCTGGCGACGAACCCAAGGTTGCCTACCTGTACGCCGGCCAGGCGTGTCACTGTTGGCCGCCTCGAGGGCTTTACGCTGTAGGCGAACCAGCCAATTGTACGCGTCAGCGCGAGGCTCCACGAAGGACTGGCAGACCTCAAGGTCTGCGTCAGCCAGCGTCACTCCCTCCGGCCGAATCGGCGCGTCATCGATGACGGGCGCGCCAGCGCAGCCAGGCCACAGCCACAGAATGGCGGCCAGGCCGCCGGCCGCAGCCGCCGGACGTGCATAGATCACCGACGCAGACCCCGAACCACCAACGCGGCCGTTACCAGGGCCGCAATGGCCAGCACGATCTGCGCGACCCCCAGCAACATGGAAGTGGCAGATCCCAGCAGGAAAAGCACCACGCCCAAGGGGATGGCCGCGATCGCTAGCAACGCGACGACGATCAGCAGGACCACAGCGAGCGCTGTCCTCACCAAGCCCCCTCAGCTCTCGATGCCCACCGCCAACCTCATGCGGCAACCGGCACGTCCGGCCGCCGGACCACCTCAGAGTCCTGCGGGTCCGCGGCCGCCGCTGCAACCGTTCAAGTCCAACTTGTCGCGCACTGTCCGGGCGCTGTGGCCGGACCATACCGACGGCGAGAAGCACCAAGGTCAGCAGGCCAGGCGTCAGCCAGGCCCGCTCTCCTCCGGGAGCAGGGGCATGGCGTCCTGTGGGCCTCGCACAAGCGGACCGGCTACGGCGCGCTCCCCAGCAGGGAGCGGTACTTCTCGACCCTCGAGAACATCGGGGATCCCACACGCGGCATCGTGCTGGCCGGCCTGGTCGACGGCGCCGGTCGACGGCGCCCTGGCGAGGTACATCACCGGCTATGCCGTGGACGGCACGGCGCACGTGGGCGACGTGGTGGTGGCCACGGAGGCGATGCACACTTACTTCAGCACGGGCCTCACGTACGAATTCATCTACGCGCGTGTTGGCGCTCGCCGGGCATAGCCGAGATGGTGCACGGTCTGCACGCCCGCGAGGACGACGGCCTGTGCCGTTACTAGGCATGGTTCGGCCTGGAGGTGCGGCTCGTCCCCGCCCGCGTCGGCATACTGCCGGGTGCCGCGACCGTCATCCGGTGGAAGCGGCCACACGCCTTCTACCGACTGACCCGCCGCGGATGAGCGCGACGTGCACGCGGTCGGCGCTCTCCTGTCCCGGCGGACACGGTGACCGAACAACGGCGTCCGCGCCGGCGAAACGGATGCGACACCACGCTCAGTGACGACGACTGAGCTGTCCACATGGTCGCCGACGATGGGTGGAGCGAGCTCGTCAGCCGTCTGGGCGGACCGGACAGGTACAGCCACCCGAAGTGCCACCGGCGGCTGGTCTGCTCGAACGAGCGGGGACGAGGCGGCTCGTGCTCCACCACTTTGACCGCGGCGGCGAGATCAGCCTGCCGCTTCATGGACGAAGTGAGGCCGCATGAGCCCCGGGCGACCACACTGGCGATCGATGTCGCTGCGTGCTTGTCGCCGAGCTCAACGCCGCCTCATCGCCGGCCTCCGTCCCGTCGTGCGAATGAGGCCTCAGCGGAGCGAATCCCACTGCGCGTGCAATCCCGCCTTTATGTCCACGGTGGGTCGCCACCCGAGGGCCGCGCGAATCCGGTCCGCCGAGCCCCCGGTGCGGACGACGTCGCCAGCGACCGCCTCCGTCCGCTCCACCCGTAGCTCTCGACCGGCTATACCGGACAGGACGTTCAAGACCTCGTTGACACTGATGCTCGAGCCCCCCGAGACGTTGAACACCGCACCCGGCCGGACGTCGCCCTCGGCGGCGAGCAGGTTCGCCTCGACCACGTCGTCGATGAAGGTGAAGTCGCGCACCTGCTCACCCGTGCCGAAGACCACGATCGGCTCGTCGGCGATCGCTGCGCGGATGAAGCGGTTGAACGCCATGTCCGGTCGCTGCCCCGGGCCGTAGACGGTGAAGTAGCGCAGGGACACCGTCGGGACGCCGAAGTTCCCGGCGTACAGGGTGCACAGGTGCTCCGCGGCCAGCTTCGTGACGCCGTACGGACTGTGCGGCCGCGGGACGTCGTCCTCGGTCGTGGGGTAGACCGCCGCGTTGCCGTACACCGACGAGGACGATGCATACACCAGCCGCCGCAGGTCCGGGGACCGGCGTGCCGCCTCCAGCAGACGCTGCGTGGCCAGGACGTTCAGGTCCAGGTACGTCCCGAAGTCCTCGCCCCACGACTTGCGCACACCCGGCTGTCCCGCTTCGTGGAAGACGACCGTCACGCCCCGCAGGAGCTCGTCGAGATCGACCGCGTTCAGGTCGGCGTCGACGAAGGTGAAGCCGTCCGTCGGGAGGCCGTCCAGGTTGGCCTTCTTGAGCATCGGGTCGTAGTAGTCGGTGTACGCGTCGATGCCGACGACCCGCTCACCGGCCGCGAGGAGGCGTCTGGCCAGGGCACTGCCCACGAAACCTGCGACACCAGTGATCAAAACAGTCACGACGGGCTCCCAATTCGCCTGGCGGTCAGCCGCCGCTAGCCTTAACGACACGGTACTGCGGTCATTGAACCCGAGGGCAGGTCGCGGGTGGTCACTCCTGGGTCCGGCGGCAGCCCGTAGACCTCCGGCTCGTCGAGCAGCAGGAAAAACGCCCCCGCGCCGCCGACGCCGTCGTCCTCGTCCCGGCCGTAGAGCCGCGCCGTCTCCACACCCTGGCTCTTCAGCGTGGCCAGCCGTGCGTCGGCCCGGGCCTGCAGCTCGTCGAGGTTGCCGAACTGGATGGACTGCGTGGGGCAGGCCGTGGCGCAGGCCGGCTGCAGCCCGTCGGTGAGCCGGTCGTAGCACATCGTGCACTTGAAGACCCGGCCGTCGTCCTTGCGCTGGTCGATGACGCCGTACGGGCACGCGGGCACGCAGTAGCCGCAGCCGTTGCAGATGTCGCCCTGCACGACGACGGTGCCGAACTCGGTGCGGAACAGCGCGCCGGTGGGGCACACGTCCAGGCAGCCGGCGTGCGTGCAGTGCTTGCAGACGTCGGAGCTCATGAGCCACCGGATCTGCTTGTCGGTGCCGCTCTGCCCGGTCTGCGGGTCGAACTCGCTCAGCGCCTCGGCGTTGAGCACGCTCGACTGCTGCCCCGCGGCGAGGCTGCCGTCGTTCTCGCCCTCGGCCACCCCTCGCCACTCGGCGGGCGTGGACAAGCGGACTTAGTCTTTGATTGCCACCCTGACCAGGCTGTCGAAGCCTGCTCAGCGAACAGTCCGACCCGCTATATGAGCACTGCAGCTCGTGTCCGGCGTCGACTTGATCGATGAGATTGCCGCTCGGTATGTACCGAGCGGCGGCACGCTTCGCCGGAGGAGCTGACAGCGGGGACTCCGGCCACCAGACGTGACGGCGGACGCTCGCTGAGCGGTTGCCGCCATGCCCCTTGGCGCAGGGGCCAATTGACGGCCCGCCTTTGTTCCGCTGTGGCCTTCCCCAGTCGGCGGTCCGGTCCCGAAAAGGACGATCGCCGACCGCGAGCGATGCCCTTCCCGTAGGCCAAGTCGTGGACGCGTTCTGCCGCATTCCCACCGGCCACTCGTGCGCCGACCGCGACCAGCCATGCCTCGTCCGTGCCGGCACCGCGACCGCTAGCTCAGATGGTCCGGGACCGGGTCCGTCGCCACCACAGGACGCCGCCGGTCACGAGCAGCACCAGCACCGCACCCTCGACCCCCATGCCGCCCGGCGACGTCACCCACTCCGGCAGCCCTCCCACCGACGCACCCACGCCCACCTGCAAGGCCGAGCCGGGGACGATGCCGAGCACCGTCGCCGCCGTGTACGGCGCCAGCCGCATCGCGGTCAGCCCCGCTGCGTAGCTGACCGGCATGAACGGGATGGGGGAGATCCGCACCAGCAGCATGGGGCCGAACCCATGTCCGACCAGCCGCCGGTCCACCTCCGCCAGCCGGCGCCCGGCCAGCTTCGTCACCGCGTCGCGGCCCAGCCAGCGGGCGAGCCCGAACGCACCCAACCCGCCGAGCGTGCCTCCCACTACGGCCACGAGGAGTCCACCCCAGAAGCCCAGGACGACACCGAGTAGCAGCGACAGCGCCGTCCGCGGCACCGGCGCGAGCAGCGCGACACCCACCCCGAGCGTCAGCAGGACCAGCCCGAGAAGGCCGGCGCGGTCCACCCAGCCGCGCACCGTGGCGACGTCAGGCAGGTCCACGGTGAGGGCGACGATCCCGGCTGCGGCGAGGAGGGCGACGAGCACACCGGCCCGCACCCACGTCCCCCGCACGCTCCCATCCTCGCCCACGACCGCGGGGCAGACTGGGGCGACCGTCCGCCCCACGCCCGGAGGAGAGCGATGCGCACGCCCGCTCGGACCCGCCCGACCGTCGCCTGCACGCTCCTCGCCCTCGCCCTGACGTCCTGCTCCGGCCCTGGTGACGCGCAGCAGGAGCCGGCCGTCACGAGCGCGACGACGAGCAGCAGCGCCCCCGCGACGACGAGTGCCGAGCCTCCGCCGTCGCCCGCTGACCCGGTCGAGGAACAGGTCGAGGAACAGGTCGACGCCGCCCTCTCCGGTCTCGACCGCCGCGCCCAGGTGTCGCAGCTGTTCGTCGTCGGCGTCCGGCTCGAGGACCTCTCCCCCGGCGACGCCCTGGTCGCCGAGGGCGTCGGCGGGGTCTTCCTCGCGGGACGCTCGCAGGCGCCGGCCGAGGAGATCGCCGCCGTCAGCGGCCGTTGGGTCGACTCCGCGCCCGGACCGCGCCCGTGGATCGCTGCCGACCAGGAGGGGGGCGCGGTGCAGAGCCTGCAGGGGCCCGGCTTCGAGCGGCTGCCCGCCGCCGTCGACCAAGGGCAACTGCCCGCAGAAGGGCTCGCCGCGCTCGCCGACGGCCTCGGCGCCGACCTGGCCTCGGCCGGCATCACGCTCGACCTCGCGCCGGTCGCCGATGTCGTCCCCGCCGGCACGGAGGCCGGCAACGACCCGATCGGCGCCTTCGGGCGGCAGTACGGCAGCACGCCGGCCGACGTCGTCCCCGACGTGCAGGCCGTCGTCGACGCGCTGGCCGCCCACGGCGTGACCGCGACGATCAAGCACTTCCCCGGCCTCGGGCTCGTCGACGAGAACACCGACGAGGTCCCCGGCGTCACCGACGACGTGACCACCGCCTCCAGCGAGCAGGTGGCCGCGTTCGGCGAGCTGGCCCGCTCCGACGCCGACCCGTTCGTCATGGTGTCGTCGGCGATCTACCCGCGCCTGGACCCCGCCGCGCCGGCCACGTTCTCCCGGCAGGTCATCACCACGCTGCTGCGCGGCTTCCTGCGCTTCGACGGCGTGGTGATCAGCGACGACGTCGGCGCGGCCGCCGCGTTCCAGGACGTGCCGCCGGGCGACCGCGCGGTCCGCTTCCTCGAGGCCGGTGGCACGCTCGTCCTGACCGTCGACCCGGGGGTCTACCCCGAGATGCTCGACGCCGTCCTGGCCCGCGCGGAGGCCGACCCGGCCTTCGCCGAGGTCGTCGACGCCGCCGTGCGCACCGCCCTCACCGCGAAAGCGGAGTCCGGTCTCCTCGGCTGACCGGGCGCCGCACCGGCCGCGCCAGCACGACCAACATGAGCATCGCGACGAGCCACCCTGCGCCGATGAAGAGGTCGCCCAGGTGCACCCCGTGGCTCCACGACAGCCGGACGAGGACGGGCCCGTCGTTGATGTACTTGCCGGTCACCAGCAGGAAGGCGAAGCCGGAGACGACCGCGCCGGCCACAGCGGCGCACATCCAGCGGACCATCCGCGCCACGGTAGCCCGAGCGGCCGCAGCCGTGCCGGATGTCCGCCGCGGAGAGGCGCGGCGCGTTGACCCGCCGTCCGGCGCGGCCGATCCTGGCAGCCGGATCACCGGGGACCACCACGGCAGGACGGGGACGCGGGGATGACCCACCACGGATGGCCGGCCCTCCCCCGCCCGCGGGCCGCCGTCGTCGCCGTCGCCCTCGCGGCCGCCCAGGCCGCCGTCCTCCTGCTGCTCGTCCTCGTGGTCGTCGTCGACGTCCTCGGCCTCGGGCGCGGCGCCGACGTCGGCGTCCCCGCACTCTTCGCCATCGGCGCGTGCACGCTGGCCGGCCTCGACCTGCTCGGGGCGGCCCTGCTCGTCCGCGGCGCCGGCCGGATCTTGCTGCTGGTCACCGCCGCGGTCGAGGCCGGCCTCTCCGGCCTGCTGCTCGTGGTCGCCGCCACGCGTCTGGCCACCAGCGGCGTCCGCACCGGCTCGACGGCCGACCTCCTCGTGCTGACCGCCCTGGTGGTGCTGCTCGTGATGCCCGTCGTCCGGCTCGTGCTGCTCAACCGGGCCGAGGTCCGCACCTGGGCGACCGACGGGCCGGGGGGCCGACCCGTCACACCCGGGACGCTGGCGGCGCTGCTCGGGCCGGTGGCCGCCCTGGCCGCGACGGCCACCGTGGTCCTCGCCGTCGTGGGCACCAGCCCCGTGTTCACCGACGGCTCCGGCGCGACGTATTCGGGCACCGGCGAGCCGGTCGCCCCGCCGGCGCCCGGAAGCCCCGACCACGACAGCGCGTTCGCCGGCCTGGCCGGGGACTGCTTCGAGGGCGACATGAGCGCCTGCGACGACCTCTACGCCCGCACGCCCGTCGACGACCCCTACGAGACGTACGGGTCCACCTGCGGCGCTCGCCTCGACGAGGAGACGTACGGCGGCTGCGTCCGGGTCTTCGGCCTCACCGACTGACGCCGCTCAGGCCGCGACCGGCTGCCCGCCTGGCGGAGCGGTCGCGGGAGCGGTCACCGGTACCGCCGTCTCGAGGTCGCCCACCTCCGGCTCGCGTCGGCGGACCAGTGCGCCGACCGTCAGCAGGGCGAGCGTCAGGACGCCGGGGGTGAGCCAGCAGACGAGCAACCAGTGCCACGCGGACATGAGGACCACCACTCGACGTCACGGAACCCGTTCAGGCGGAAGTGCCTGTGGGGCCCATCCTGGTGAGACGACCGGGTCTCGGTACCGCGACGCGCCGCTGTGGGACGCCGGAGACGGACGTGACGGGAGTGGCACGGGCGATCAGTTGCCCAGGTCACAGGGTGCACGATCGAATGGCGCGACATGCGTGACCGCGACCGGCGCGTCGTCGCCGGGCCTCGGATGCACGACGAGGCCCCTACGTCCGGCGCCGCGTCACCCGGGAGGGGTGTCGTCCGTTCCCGGCTGGACGCGGGGGCCCGACCGCCGATCGGGTCGCCCTCGGCGGACCCAGTCCCGGGCGTCCGCCAACCGGGTCGCCCGGCCGAGGACCGCGGCGAACACCACGGCCCCCGTTGCCCAGACGAGCAGGAGCCAGACCCACCACGGCATCCCGGACTCCTCCCAGCCGCACCGACGCGGCTCCTCGACCTCGCAACGAACGACGGCTGCGGTGCGATCCCGTCGACCTCTG
The DNA here is from genome assembly GCF_054049995.1 of Geodermatophilus sp. SYSU D01106. NCBI lineage: Bacteria > Bacillati > Actinomycetota > Actinomycetes > Geodermatophilales > Geodermatophilaceae > Geodermatophilus > Geodermatophilus sp. SYSU D01106. The sequence continues at coordinate 87,862 of NZ_JBJGYM010000019.1, forward strand.
AGGTCGCACGTCGACGTCGGGACCCGCGGGCGTGTCAGCCCGCCTCGGCCTCCCGACGGACGTCGGCCCCGGCCCGGGCCTCCTCGCGCACCACCGGCCGCGGACGGTCCCCGAGACGCCGACCCAGCGCGTTGGCCAGCCGGTGTGACGGTCGCTCGACAGCCCGGTAGAACAGCGCAGCGACGAGGAGGGACAACGGCAGCGACACGGCCAGGACGATGCGTGGGTCGCTGCTGTCCAGGGCGTTGGCGACGGCCACCACGATCGGTTCGTGCACCAGGTAGAGGCTGAACGACCGCACGCCCACCCAGTGCACGGGCCGACACGAGCCGAACCGGACGGCGCCGCGCTGCTCGAGGAACAGGAAGATCGTCAGCGCGGAGCCCACGATGGGGAGCAGCCCCTCGCCCGTGCCCGGGAGGTCGACCGTCCAGGCGCCGGTCACCAGCAGGACCGCCGCGACGTCGAGCACCCACCACCAGGCCCCGCGGACACGCCGCCCGAGATCCGCCAGCTGCGCCCGGCCGAGGGCCATGAAGACCCCGACGGCGAAGACGGGGAGGTGGTGCAGGGCGTCGACCTGCACCTGCGCCCCGACGACCGACAGCAGAGCGGCGACGGCAGCGAGCGGCCAGGCGAGGTGACGGAACCGCCGGCCGAGCAGGTACACCGGCAGCAAGAGGGAGAAGGCCACCTCCCACTGCAGCGACCACAGCGGCGAGTCGTACCAACCGGTGCCGGCGAGCAGTGCCGCGTCGTGGCCGACGTCGGACAACGTGATCGGCAGGACGTGGGCGTCCAGCCAGGCGCTCGAGTCCTCGACGTGCCGCCGGGTGACGAGCAGCATGGTCAGCAGGGAGAAGCCCAGGCTGACCAGCGCGGGCAGGTAGAGCCGCACGACCCGGCGCGGGTAGTAGGCCAGCCAGGACGGCCGGCCCTCCCGGTCGAAGGGCAGGGTCAGCACGAAGCCGGAGAGCACGAAGAACAGGACGACGGCCTCGTCACCGGCCCAGAGGAGGTGCAGCGGCGTGTGGGTGAGCGACCAGGCCCAGAGCGGCACGTCGCCGTCCTGCCCGTCCAGTGGCGGGGTGATCAGCAGGACGTGGTGGACGACCACCACCAGGGCAGCCAGTCCGCGCAGCCCGTCGAGCGCCGCGTAGCGGCGGTACGCCGTCGGAGCCCCCTCGCTCGTCGGTGCCACCGCCGGCCTCCTGCCCTCGTGCGTCGTCGGCCGCGGCATCCTGCGCCGGTGGGCACGGGGATGTCCAGCCCTGCGTCGTCACCGGGCCGTCGTCGCCCGGTCGCTGCGCGGCGCAGCCTGGCTCGGCCGCTCCGGCCTCGCGCAGCTCACCGTCCTGCTCGACGGCTCGGCCCACCGTGCCGAGGCTGAGCGCCCCGCCGCGTCGCCGGCGTCGCGGATCTCAGGTCAACCGGTCTGTTCGCCGGCGTGGGCATCGCGGTGCCCGAGGACGACGTCACCGCCGCGGAGGTCCTCCGACGCGCACCCCTCGGCCTGCCCATCGCCCCCTCGGCCGGTCCCGACACCGTCGTCCGCCACCGCGGCGTGCGCTGATCGGAGTCGTGGTCCGCGACGGGGAGAGCACGGTGGCACCTCAGCGGTGTCCGTCGCCATCCGCCTCGGACTCCGCGCCCCGCTCGTCGTCCGGAACGTCACGCCGGTCGGCGACCCGGATGACCACACCCAGGAGGATCCCCAGCCCGACGACGACCACCCAGGCCACGAGCACCCACGCCCACCACGGCACCGCTCCTCCAGCCCGACTCCGGCCCCCGCGGTGACGCACGAGCACACCCGCACGGGGTGCAGCGAGGGGTCCGCGCCCCCGCACGCCTCCAGCGTCCTCCTCCACCAGCCGACCGGCTCCCGCACCGGTGGACGAGGACGACCACACGTCACCGATCGTGGCCGGCGAGCGCACGACGGCCGAGGAGCGATGTGATGTCCGCCGGTGTCGATTGCACGCAACCGACCGTTCCGGTACACCTGTGTCCCGACCTCCTCGAGCGCCCGGGTGTGGTCACGCGGGACCCGGTGGGGCCGGGACCAGGAGAGGTGCCGTGAAGGACGCAGGACAGCCGGGGCCGGTCGACACCCCGACCGGGGCCGCACGGCACCCCGCGCAGCAGCACGTCGACGAGATCGCCGCCGCCCTGCGCAACGAGCTGGCGATGGACGCCGCCGGCATCGGCACCTGGGACTGGGACCCGGTCACCGGCACCCTCGACTGGGACGACCGCCTGGTCGAGCTCTTCGGCTACACCGACACCGGCTTCGACCGGACTCTGGCGAGCTTCGCCGCCCGCGTCCACCCCGAGGACCGCGACGACGTCCTCGCCGGCCTGCAGCACGCCCTCGACACCGGCAGCGACTTCGCCTCCGTGTACCGCATCGTGCTGCCCGGCGGCGTCCTCCGCTGGATCTCCGCCCGCGGCCGCACCCTCACCGACACGCGGGGGCGGTCCGCCCGGCTGCTCGGCGCGGCCTCCGACGTCACCGAGCAGCGCGGCACCGAGCTGGCGGTGGCCCGCGTCCTCGAGGCGATGCCGGCCGGCTTCTACTCCCTCACCCCCGACTGGCGCTTCGCCCACGTCAACGCGGAGGGCGAGCGGCTGCTCGGCGTCAGCCGGGAGCAGCTCGTCGGCGCGGTCATCTGGGAGGCGTTCCCGGCCGCGGCGGGCTCGGTCTTCGAGACGAGCTACCGGCGCGCGGTCGAGACCGGTGAGCCGGTCTCCTTCGACGCCTACTACCCACCGCCGCTCGACGGCTGGTACGAGGTCCGCGCCTGGCCGACCCCCGAGGGCCTGTCGGTGTACTTCCTCGACGTCACCGAGCGGCTGCGCGTCCAGGAGCAGCTGCACCGCACCGCCGAGCGGGTGGCGACCGTCGCCCGCATCAGCACCGAGCTGGCCGACTCCCTCGACGCCGATGTCGCCACCGGGCAGGTACCGCGGTTGGTGGTCCCCGCCCTCGCCGACGCCTGCATCGTCAGCGTCCTCGACCAGCACGGCCACCCCCAGGGCGTCAGCTCCTGGCACGCCGACCCCGCCGCCCGCGAGCCGCTCCAGGACTACGCCGCCGCCCGGGCCGCGGCGCTCGCCGCCATCCCCGCCGTCACCCGCACCCTCGCCACCGGTGAGGTCCTGCAGCTGACCGGCGCGCAGGCGCTGGCCACCACCCCGCCCGGTAGGCCCCGCGACCTCCTCACGGCCCTCGCCCCCAGTGCCGCCGTGGCCCTCCCCCTGCGCGGTCGCGGGCACACGCTCGGCCTGCTCTCCCTGCTCTACACCGACGGGCGCACGCCGACGGCGGAGGAGGTCACCACCCTGCGCGACGTCGCCGACCGGGTGGGGATGGCCCTCGACAACGCCCGCCTCTACGGCACCCAGCGGCGCCTCGCGCTGGAGCTGCAGCACTCGATGCTCACCGCGCCGCCGGAGCCCGACCACGCCGAGATCGTCGTGCGGTACCACCCCGCCGCCGAGGCCGCGGCGGTCGGCGGCGACTGGTACGACGCCTTCCTCACCGCCGAGGGGGCGACGACCCTGGTCATCGGCGACGTCGCCGGCCACGACACCGCCGCGGCCGCCACGATGGGCCAGCTGCGCAGCCTGCTGCGCGGGGTGGCCCTCGGCACCGGCGCCGGCCCCGCCGACGTCCTCGCCGACCTCGACCGCGCCATGGACCTGCTGCGGCTGGGCACCCTCGTCACCGCCGCCGTCGCACGCCTCGAGCAGACCCCGGAGGAGATCGTGCGCGGCGTCACCCGGCTGCGCTGGGCCAACGCCGGCCATCCGCCGCCACTGGTGCTGCACGCCGACGGTCGCGTGAGCGTGCTGGCGCCCGAGCGCGCCGACCTGCTGCTCGGCGTCGACCCCACCCGGCAGCGGCGTGAGTCGGTCCTCGAGCTCCGCCGCGGCGACACCGTGCTGCTCTACACCGACGGTCTCGTCGAGCGCCGCGACGGCGACCTCGACAGCGGCACCGCCCGGCTCGTCGAGACGCTGGCCGCGCTCGCCGGCCGGCCGCTGCAGGAGACCTGCGACCTGCTGGTCGAGCACATGGTCGACGACCACCCCGACGACGACGTCGCGCTCGTGGCCGTGCGCCTGCACCCGCAGGACAGCCCGCGCCCGGCCGCCGCCGGACCGGTCGACGTGCCCGCCGCCGTCCCGCCGGACCCGGCGACACCCGCCTGAGCCCGTCCCGGCCCGCTCTATGGTCGGGCGAGTGATCGTCGTGACCGCCGCGGGCGGGGCCACCGGGACCGCCGTCGTCCGGGCGCTGCGGGACCGCGGCGAGCAGGTGCGCGCCGTCGTCGCGTCCCCGCGGCCGCGGCCGGAGCTGGAGGCGCTGGGCGCCGAGGTCGTCGCCGCCGACCTCACCGGCGACCCGTCGGCCGCGCTCGACGGCGCCGACGCGCTGTACCTGATCTGGCCGAACTTCGACCCGGCCGAGGCCGGCGGCGCCCCTGCGGTGCTGCGCGCGGCGGCCCGGTCGGGCGTGCGGCGGCTGGTCTACCACTCGGTGCTGCGCCCGCAGGCGCGGTCGATGCCGCACCACGCCGCCAAGGACCGGGTGGAGGAGGCGCTCGACTCCGTCGTCGCCGGGACCGGTGCCCGCTGGCGGGTGCTGCAGCCGTGCGCCTACGCCGACAACCTCGACGACGCCGTCGCCGCGGCCGCGCGGTCGGGTGAGCTGCGCAGCGCCTGGGGCCTGGAGCGCGCGCAGTCGCTGGTCGACCTGCGCGACGTCGCCGAGGCCGCCGCCGTGCTGCTCACCGGGGACGGCCTGGACAGCGGCACCTTCGAGGCGGCCGGCCCCGAGGAGCTCACCGCGCCGGACCTGGCCCGGCTGGCCGGCGCGCACCTCGGCCGCGACGTCACCGCCGTCGACACCGACCCGCCGGCCGACGACGGCAGCTATGCCCGCCGCTGCCTGCGGGCGATGTTCGCCGAGTACCGCGCGCACGGGTTCACCGGCAGCCCGCGGGTGCTCACCGCGCTGCTCGGCCGCCCGCCGCGCACCTTCGCCGAGCACCTCCGCCTGCCGTCCTAGGTCCCGCGGACAGGCGCGCCGGGACGCATCCGGCCACAGAGCGCTCAACCGGTCGCCGACCTCCGTGGCAGACGGATCCAGTTGACCAGCGCGAGGACCACGATCCCGACGGCGCCGCCCAGGAGCCAGCCGACGAGGACGTCACTCAGCCAGTGCGCCCCGAGGTAGACCATGGCCAGTCCCGTGCCGACGGTCGCGGCGAGGAGCGTCGCCGCGATCACCCGCCCGACCCCGGTGGTCATGCGGAGACACACCACTGCCACCGGCAGTGCCGCCGCCGAGGTCATGGCCGCGATCGACGAGGGCATCGCCAGGCCGTCACTGGCCACCAGGGCGAGGTCGGCCGGTGGTCTCGGGCGCTCCACCAGGTGCTTGGCGAAGTCCGCGGCCGCCACCGCCAGCACGGCGGCCAGCAGGGCGGCACCCGAGGCCCGCCATGCGGAGAACACCCAGGCGAAGACCACGCAGAGGAGGAGCGCCGCCAGGTAGGTCAGCGGGCTCATGCCCACGGTCATGAGCCCCCGGGTCAGTGCATCCGCCCAGCCGACACGGTGGTCCGCGATGACCCGGAGCAGTTCCAGATCCCACCCCATGGGTCAGTATCACCTCGCCCTCCCCGCCGGTGACCAGCATCGGCGCGCTCCGATGCCCCCACCGTGCCCGGTGACGGTGACATCGTGACCGCCGACCGACGCGAGGAGGAGCCACGATGGCGGCACGGCTGGACGTGCGGACCCTGCCGGACCTGCGCGACGCCGGCGAGTGCCGTGTCCCGGACCTGGTCGAGGCCACCTGGGCGGACCACCTCCGCGCCCGCGGGCGGCGCATCGTCCGACACCGTGGCCGCTTCTGGCAGCAGCTCCAGCCCGGCTTCTACCGCCCGGTGCACGACATGGCCCGCCTGTCCGCCCGGGAGGCGACCCGTCCGACGATGGCGTGCTGGGGGTTCCAGGCGCGCCTCACCGAGGCCGACTGCTCCGCCGCCAACGCGGCCATCCCGACCCACCTGATCCCCGATCTCGGCGGTTTCGACGAGACGTCGCTGCCCAAGACGCGCCGGCACGCTCTCCGGAAGGCCCGCGAGCGCACGCACCTCGTCGAGCTCACAGGACCGTCGCTGCTGCGCGAGCAGGGCTACGAGGTGCTCGTCTCAGCGCACCAGCGCACCGGGTACGGCACACTGCCGAGTCGGAGCGCCTACCTCACCTCCGTGGAGCACCTGGTCGCGCCGGCCACGGGGGTCGTCCTCGCCGGCATCGTCGACGGGCGACTGGGCGGGTACCTGACCGGGCACGCGGTGGACGGCACGGCCTACGCGGCGACCAGCGTGGTCGCGACGTGGGCACTGCGGTCCAACGTGGCCACGGGCCTGCACTACGAGTTCCTCCACGCCTGCCGCCGAGCCGGGACCATCACGGAGGTCGTGGACGGCCTGCACGCCCGGGAGGACGAGGGACTCACCCGCCACAAGGAGATGAACGGCATCCCGGTCGTCGGGGTCCCCGCGCGGGTGACGATGGTCCCCGGCGCCGCGGCGCTCATCCGCCGGCGCAGTCCGCACAAGTACTACCGCCTGACCGGTCGCGGGTGAGCCGCCGAATGACCGGCGACGGGCTCGGGACGCGTGGGGGCGACGACGGTCCCGGCCCGCGCCGGGGGGACGTGAGCCCTCCCCCACCTCCGTGGACGCGAGGCGCGTCGTCGGGCGGAGGACACGGCATGGGCGCGGTCACGGCGCCGGGCGGGCGCGTCGCGCTGTTCGTCGGCCCGCGCGGACACCACTCGACCGGGGCGTCCGCCCTCGCCGGCGGTACGCCGGCCCTCCCGCCGGGGGGCGTCGGGGACGGGACATCGCATGGCTGAGGAGAGGGCCCGCGATGCGGCACCGGGGGGGGGGGGGCGGGGGGGGGGGGGGCGCCGCCCCCCCCCTCCGCCGCCGGCGCCTCCGGCAGCAGCTCCGCGAGGTCGTGCGTGCCCGCGCCGAGGTTGCAGACGACGAGCAGC
>NZ_JBJGYM010000020.1:0-91806 GCF_054049995.1 Geodermatophilus sp. SYSU D01106
CCCCCCCCCCCCCCCCCCCCCCCCCCCCCCCCCCCCCCCCCCCCCCCCCCCCCCCCCCCCCCCCCCCCCCCCCCCCCCCCCCCCCCCCCCCCCCCCCCCCCCCCCCCCCCCCCCCCCCCCCCCCCGGGCCGTCGAGCGTGGGGGCCGCGTCCGGGAGCCGGTCGAGCGCGGCGGTGATCCGCCGCTCCTCGAAGGAGAAGTGCGACTCGGCGATCGCGGCCAGGCCGTCGAGCTCGCCGGCCAGCCGCGGGGAGCTGCCCGAGGCGGCGAGCTCGCCGGCCAGCTGCTCCACGCGGGCGAGGATGCCGGAGATCATCTCGTGGTCCTCGGCCATCTTCGCCAGCACCGGCGCGAGCTCCGGGAAGCGCTCGGCGAGCAGCGGGAAGACGGCGGCGTCCTCGCCGGTGTGGTGGGCGGTGAGCGCGGCGCAGAACGCCAGGCAGTGGGCGGGCAGCGTGCGGCGGGCGTCGGCGGGCGCGCCGCCGGCCGCGGCCGCCTGCAGGGCGCGGAGGTCGGCGCGGAGGGTGTCGTGCACACGGCGCAGCTGGGCGCCGAGGGGGTGGGTCATGCGGGGTCCTGTCCAGGAGGGCGAGCGGGGGAGGGGGAGGACAGGACGACGGGGCGGGCCGCGGGCCCGCCGCGGGCTCACCCGGCGGCCGGGGACCCGTTCCGTGCGCGGCGCGAGGCCGACCCGGCAGTCACGCGGGGCAGGCTAGCGGGGCTCACAGCGGAACGGCCAGCCCCTCCGGCGGCGTCGCAGCGAGGGCGCCGCGGACGTCGTCGCGCCACGGCGCCAGGCCCGACCCGGCGAGGACGACGTCGCGCACCAGCCCGTGCCACCGGCCGACGGCGCGGACCATGCCGTGCCCGCCGGGGAGGGTGAACCGCGCGACCCGGACGCCGGCCCGCGAAGCGCGCACCGCGAACTCCGCGGACAGCCGGGCGGGCACCCACCGGTCGCCGCGGCCGTGCGCGAGCACGACGGTGCGCCCGCGCAGGTGGGCCACCGGCTCGCCCGGCGGCGTCCAGGGCGCCAGCCCGCAGACGGCGGTCACCGACGGGTCGTCGCCGGCGCGCAGCACCGCCCGGCCGCCCATCGAGTGCCCGACGAGTACCACCGGCACGTCGCCGTGCCGCTCGCGCACCTGGTCGAGTGCCCAGCGGACGTCGGCGTGCGCGTCGGCGGCGGCCCCGTTCCAGCCGGCCACCCGGTAGCGGACGAGGTAGGTCTCCACCCCCCGCGCGGCCGCCGCCCGCGAGACGGCCTCCTGGATCGCCCGCATCCGCACGAGCGACAGCGCCCGCTCCCGCGGCGGCTCCACGCTGGCCACCGTGCCGCCGTGGGCGAAGACGGCGACCGCGCGGGTGGGCGCGGTCGCCGCCAGGTGGTCGAGGGCGGGGACGCGGGCGGCGGTCGTCACCGGCGCCGTCGGCCGCCGCCGCGCAGCCGGGCCCGAGCCCGGTCGCCGAGGTCACCGGCCTGCAGCAGCGCCCGGCTCAGCGGGGTCGAGCCGCCGCGCCGCTCGAGGGTCTGCCCGAGGCGACGGAGCAACCCGGTGGCCAGGGGGACGACGACGGTCACGATCAGCCAGACGCGCAGGCGCCGGGTCAGGAACAGCCACATGCCCGGCCCCTTCCCGGTGCCGGCCCGCCTCAATCCGGGTCGGGTGCCAACCGGACGACCATCTTCCCGGTGTTGGCCCCCTTGAGGAGGTCGAGGAAGGCGGGGACGGCGTTCTCCAGGCCCTCGTACACGGTCTCCCGCACGGTCAGCTCGCCGGAGCGGATCCACCCCGACACCGTCTCGGCGAACTCGCGGTAGAGGTCGGGGTGGTCGCTGACGAGCAGCCCGGAGACGGCGAGCCGCTTGCTGATCATCAGCGAGCTGAAGTTCGCCGGCCCCGGCACGGTCTCCGTGGCGTTGTAGGTGGAGATCGAGCCGCAGATGACCGCGCGGCCGTGCACGTGCAGGGCGCCGAGCGCGGCGTCGAGGTGCTCGCCGCCGACGTTGTCGAAGAAGACGTCGATGCCGTCGGGCGCGGCCTGCGCGAGCAGGTCCTTGACGCGCCCGTCGTGGTAGTCGAAGGCGGCGGTGAAGCCGATCTCGCGCAGCCAGGCGACCTTCTCCGGCGTGCCGGCGCTGCCGACCACCGCCGACGCGCCGCGCAGCCGCGCGAACTGGCCGACGGCGCTGCCCACCGCCCCGGCCGCGCCGGAGACGAACACGACGTCGCCCTCGCGGAAGGCGCCCACCCGGAACAGGCCGGCGTAGGCCGTGTGCCCGGGCATGCCGAGGATCCCCAGCGAGTAGGTCAGCGGCAGGTCGCCCGTCGGCGGCAGCTGCCGCACCGAGCGGGCGTCGAGGACGGCGACGTCGCGCCAGGCGGCGTCGGCGAGCACCAGCGCGCCCTCGGGGACGTCGGGGGAGCGGGACTCCACGACCCGCCCGACGGCGCCGCCCTTCATCACCTCGCCGACCTCCCACGGCGCGGCGTAGGACGGGCCCAGGCGCATCCGCCCGCGCATGTAGGGGTCGACCGACATGGCGACCATCCGCACGACCACCTGGCCCTCGGCCGGGTCGGGGTGCTCGACCTCGACAAGCGCGAAGTCGTCGGGCGTCGGCTCGCCGTGGGGCCGGGCGGCGAGGTGCCACTCGCGGGCGGTGATCGGCACGGGCGCTCCCTGCGTCGTCGGATGGGGTGCGGGACCGATCCTGCCCTCATGGCATAGGAAGCTCTACGCACGTCCTGGGCGCCAGGACGGAGGAAGAGCTTCCACTGCCTCGGGAGGTCGGGAATGGACGTCGTCCGCACGCCGGAGGAGCGGTTCGCCGCGCTGCCGGACTTCCCGTACCCGCCGACCTACGTCACCTTCGACGCCGGCGACGGCACGATGCTGCGGGTCGCCGTGGTCGACGTGGGGCCGACCGACGGCGAGGTGGTCGTCCTGCTGCACGGCGAGCCGTCCTGGTCGTTCCTCTGGCGGCACGTGATCCCCGAGCTCACCGCCGCCGGCCTGCGCGTCGTCGCGCCCGACCTGGTCGGCTTCGGCCGCTCCGACAAGCCGACCGACCCGGCCGCCTACAGCTACGCGTCGCACGTCGAGTGGATGCGCCAGACGCTGTTCGAGGGTCTCGGCCTGGTCGGCGTCACGCTGGTCGGCCAGGACTGGGGCGGGCTCGTCGGGCTGCGGCTGGTCGCCGAGCACCCCGACCGGTTCGCCCGCGTCGTCGTCGCCAACACCGGCCTGCCCACCGGCGACACCCCGATGAGCGAGGCGTTCCTCGCCTGGCAGCGCTTCGCGGCCACCGCGGACGCCTTCGACGTCGGCCGGGTCGTCGCCAACGGCACCGTCGCCCCGCTGCCGCCCGAGGTGGTCGCCGCCTACGACGCGCCGTTCCCCGACGAGGCGTCGAAGGCCGGCGCACGGGTGTTCCCGAGCCTGGTGCCCACCGCGCCCGACGACCCCGCCGCGGCCGCCAACCGGGCCGCGTGGGAGGTCCTGTCGCGCTGGGAGAGGCCGTTCCTCACCGCGTTCTCCGACGCCGACCCGATCACCGGGGGCGGCGACCGGGTCTTCCAGCGGCTGGTGCCCGGCGCGCAGGGCATGCCGCACACGACCCTGCGCGGCGGCGGGCACTTCCTGCAGGAGGACGTCGGCCCGGAGCTCGGCCGCGTCGTCGCCTCCTTCGTCGCCGCCACGTGACCCCTGACGAGGTGCTCGCGCTGCTGCGGCGCGAGCCCGACGTCGAGGCGCCCGACCTGGTCGCCGTCGACGCCACCGACCGGCTGCTGCTCGACACCGCCCGCGAGACCGCGCCGGACCTGTCGCGGCAGCGGGTGGTCGTCGTCGACGACGCGTACGGCGCGCTCACCCTCGGCGCGGTCGCGGCCGGTGCCCGCGACGTCCGCGTGCACCAGGACCTGCTGGTCGGTGAGCAGGCGCTGGCCCGCAACGCCGCGCGCACCGGGCTGGCCGGCGCGTACGGGTCCGGGCCGCTGACCGCCGAGCTGTTCGACGGCGCCACGCTGGTGCTGGCCAAGGCGCCCAAGGCCCTCGACGCGCTGCGCGAGCTCACCGAGCTGGCCGCCGCCGCGGCCGACCCCGCCGTCACCGTGCTCGTCGGCGGGCGGGTCAAGCACATGACGCACGGCATGAACGACGTGCTCGGCGCCGGGTTCACCGAGGTGTCGGCGTCGCTGGCGCGGCAGAAGTCGCGGCTGCTGGTGGCCCGCGGGCCGCGGGCCGGCGTCCGCTCCTCCTTCCCGCGCTGCCGGCACGACGACGCCCTCGGCCTCGACGTCTGCGCGCACGGCGCGGCCTTCGCCGGCACCCGGGTCGACGACGGCACGCGCCTGCTGGCCGCCGCGCTGGAGGGCGCCGCGCCGGAGGCCCGCACCGCGCTCGACCTCGGCTGCGGCACCGGCGTGCTCGCCGCCGTCCTCGCCCGCTCCCGGCCGGACCTGACGGTCACCGCCACCGACCAGTCCGCGGCCGCCGTCGCCTCGGCGCGGGCCACCCTGGCGCGCGCCGGGCTCGACCGGGTGCGGGTGCTCCGCGACGACGCGGCCGCCACGCTGCCGGACGCGGGCACCGACCTGGTCGTCTGCAACCCGCCGTTCCACCTGGGCGCCGCGGTGGTCACCGCCGCCGCCGACCGGTTGTTCACCGCCGCCGCGCGGGTGCTGCGCCCCGGCGGGGAGCTGTGGGCGGTCTGGAACAACCGGCTGCCGCACCGGGCGGCGCTGCGGCGCGTGGTCGGCCCCACACGGACGGCCGCGCACGACCGCCGGTTCACCGTCACGGTGTCCACCCGCCGCTGACCGGGGACGCGCACGCTGGACCCGCGGCTGCGGGCGGGCCACGGTGCGGGGGCATGACGACGTCCCTCCCCGGTCCCGAGGCGCTGTCCGAGCGGCTCGTCGCCTCCGTCACCGCGGCCCTCGAGGTCGCCGCGGTCGAGCTCGGCCGCCGGCTCGGCTGGTACCGCGCGCTCGACGGGGCCCCGGCGACCGCCGCGCAGCTGGCCGAGCGCACCGGCACCGACCCGCGCTACGCCCGCGAGTGGCTCGAGCAGCAGGCCGTCGCGGGCGTCCTCGCCGTCGACGACCCGGCCGCCGCTCCCGAGCAGCGCTGCTACGCCCTGCCGCCCGGCTACGGCGCCGTGCTGGTCGACGAGCTCGACCCGCTCTACACGGTCCCGCTGGCCTGGGCGGCCATGGCCTTCGTCCGGAACGTCCCGCGGCTGGAGCGGGTCTACCGCGAGGGCACCGGCCTGGGCTGGGCGGAGATGGGCCGCGACGCCCGGGAGGCGCAGGCCGCTGCCAACCGCCCCTTCTTCGCCGGGCCGCTCGGCTCGGAGGTGCTGCCCGCGCTGCCCGACGTCGACGCCGCCCTGCGGGCCGGTGGCCGCGTGGCCGACGTCGGCTGCGGGCTCGGCTGGTCCTCGATCGGCATCGCGACCGCCTACCCGGCCGCCCGGGTGGACGGGTTCGACGTCGACACCCCCTCGATCGAGCAGGCGCGCGCGGCGGCCGAGCCCGCCGGGGTGGCCGACCGGGTCACCTTCACGGTGGCCGACGTCGCCGCCCTCGGCGAGCGGGACGGCGGCTACGACCTGGTCACGGCGTTCGAGTGCGTCCACGACCTCGCCGACCCGGTCGGCGTGCTGTCGGCGGTCCGCGGGCTGGTGGCACCGGGCGGGACGGTCCTGGTGGCCGACGAGAAGGTCGCCGAGACGTTCACCGCGCCGGGCGGGGACGTGGACCGGCTGATGTACGGCTACAGCCTCACCTGCTGCCTGCCCGACGGGCTGTCCACCCGGCCCTCGGCGGGCACCGGCACCGTCATGCGGCCCGCGATGCTCGCCGCGTACGCCCGGGGGGCGGGGTTCGCGGGCGTCGACGTGCTGCCCGTCGAGCACGACTTCTTCCGCTTCTACGTGCTGCAACCGGGCTGACCTGCGGCGTTTCCGCTGTAGTCGCTCCAGCGGATGCCGATGGACCTCGCGGCGGCACCGGCCGTCCCCTCGCGAGGAGGCCCCCGTGGTCCGCTCCTGGTCCGACCGCCCGCTGGGCGTCAAGCTCGCCGCGCTCGTCGCCGTCGGGGCGCTGGCCCTGGCCGCCTTCGCGGTCCTCACCGTCTCCGCGCTGCGCGGCACCGGGGAGCGCACCGACGTCCTGCTGGTCACCACGCGCGCCACCGGGCAGGCGCTGGAGGCGGACATGATGCACGACGCCGTCCGCGGCGACGTGCTGCAGGCGCTGCTCACCGGCACCGGCGAGCAGTACGCCGGCGCGGTCGCCGACCTCGCCGCGCACGACGCCACGTTCCGCGAGGTGCTCGCCGCCGTCGGCTCCTCCGGCCTGGGCGACGACGTCGCGGCCGCCGTCGAGCAGGTCACGCCGGAGGTCGAGGCCTACCTCGCGAGCGCCGGCCGCATCGTCACCCTGGCCGGCCGCGACCCGGCCGCCGCCCGCGCCGCCTACCCGGAGTTCGCCGCCGCCTTCGCCGTGCTCGAGGACGACCTGCCCGCCGTCGGGGAGGCCGTGCACGCGCGGGCCGACGCCGCCGCGCGGGCCAGCGCCGACCAGCGGGACACCGCCGTCACCCTCGCCGTCGTCGTCGCCCTCGCCGGGGTGCTGGTGCTGGCGGCGCTGGGCTGGGCGGTGACCCGCTCGGTGGTGCGGCCGCTGCGCCGGGTCGCCGCCGTCGTGGCCGGGATGGCCGACGGCGACCTGCGCGGCGGCAGCGGCGTGACCAGCGGCGACGAGGTCGGCCGGATGGCGGTCGCGCTGGAGACCGCGCTGGCCGACGTGCGCGGCGTCGTCGCCGCGATCGGCGACGGGTCGGCCACCCTCGCCGCGGCCACCGAGCAGCTCTCGGCCAGCGCCGCGGACATGGCCCGCCTGGCCGACAGCTCCTCCACCCGCAGCGGCGTCGTCGCCACCGCCGCCGGGGAGGTGTCCACGACCGTCTCCACCGTCGCCGCGGGCTCGCAGCAGATGGGCGCGAGCATCCGGGAGATCGCGGAGAACGCCGCCGAGGTGGCCCGGGTGGCCGGGCAGGCCGTCGCGGTCGCCGGCGAGACGACGGCCTCGGTGGAGCGGCTCGGCACGTCCTCGGCCGAGATCGCCGACGTCGTCCGGGTCATCACCGGCATCGCCGAGCAGACCAACCTGCTCGCGCTCAACGCCACGATCGAGGCGGCGCGGGCCGGCGAGGCGGGCAAGGGGTTCGCCGTCGTGGCCACCGAGGTGAAGGAGCTGGCGCAGGAGACCGCGCGGGCCACCGAGGACATCGCGCGGCGCGTGCAGGCCATCCAGGCCGACACCGACGGTGCGGTCCGGGCGATCGGGGAGATCACCTCGGTCATCTCCGTCATCGACCGCTCGCAGGGGACCATCGCCGCGGCGGTCGAGGAGCAGACCGCGACGACGGCGGAGATGGACCGCAACGTGGCCGCCGCGGCCGGATCCGCCGAGCTGATCGCCGCGAACATCGCCGAGGTCGCGGGCGCGGCCGGCGCGACGACGCAGGCGATGGGCGACGCCCGCGCCGCCATCGAGGAGGTGGCCCGCATGGCCGCCGGGCTGGCGTCGTCGGTCGCGCGCTTCCGCTACTAGGAGGACCCTCCTGCCCCCGCCACTCGCACGCTCGCGGCGGGACCCTGCAGGAGGGCCGACCCGGCACGTCGCAGCCGCGGCTCAGAGTCCGAGGGCCAGCACCGGCTCGTCGTCGGCCATCTCGCCGGTACGCGCGAAGCCGAGCGAGCGGTAGAACGGCTCCGGGCCGCCCTCGCCGTCGACGACGCTGACCCGCAGCTCCCGCACGCCCTGCGCGCGCACGTACGCGACCACCTGCTCGACCACCTGCCGGCCGATGCCCCGGCCCTGCGCCGAGGCGTCGACCATCAGCCGCCACAGCATGTGCCCGAGCTCCTCGGGGGAGTCCCAGAGCATCACGAAGCCGACCAGCCGCCCGTCGGAGCGCACCGCGCGGCACCAGGCCTGCGGGTACACGTACGCCTCGGCGATCGAGACGGCGTTGGGCGCCACCAGGTGCTCCTGGCCGGGGGCCACGCGCAGGTCGCACACCGCCCGCACGTTCTCCGGGGTGAGCGGCTCCAGCTCGACCGCCATCAGTGCGGCGGGCGGGCGCTGCGGGTGCGCACCGGGGGCTGCGAGGACCACGGGAAGTCGATCCACGCGTCGGTGCGGCGCCACACGTAGTCGCACTTCACCAGCGACCGGGACTTCTCGTAGACGACCGCGGTCCGCACGTCGGAGACGTAGCCGGCGCAGAAGTCGCGCACCAGCTCCAGCGTCTTGCCGGTGTCGGCGACGTCGTCGGCCACGAGCACCCGTGCGCCGGTCAGGTCGACGGCGTCCAGCGTCGGCGGCAGCACCACCGGCAGCTCCAGCCGCTCGTCGACGCCGGTGTAGAACTCGACGTTCATCACGAACAGGTTCTTGACGTCGAGCGCGTAGCCGAGCGCCCCGCCGAGGAACAGCCCGCCGCGGGCGATCGACAGGATCAGGTCGGGCTCGAACCCGTCGTCGGCCACCTGCTGCGCCAGCTCGCGGGCCGCGCCGCCGAACAGCTCGTAGGTCAGGACCTCGCGCTCGTCGCTCACGGGTGCCACCTCAGCAGAAGCCGGGCGGCGCCGGCCACACGGACCTGCCCGGGTCGACATGGCGAGCGGCCGGGGACGGGTCACCGCACTTTCCCGGATCTCCGCTCAACGCGACGTCGCCTCCGCGACCCGGGAGACGGACGCCGGCCTCGGCGGCGTGCGCGCGGCCGCCGCAGAGCTGGTGGGCACGTCCCGCGAGCTGCAGGAGGCCGTCGCCGCCTTCACCGCGGGCTGAGCGCCGCACCTCCCGCCGGGGCGGTCGGGACGACGACCGCCCCGGCGGGACCGGGGGTCAGCAGAAGCCCGGCGTGCCGAGCCAGGCGACCTCCGCCGGCGGCACGTCGTCGCGCAGCACCGTGCCCTCGATGAGGCCGTAGGGGCGGTCGTCGGCGTGGTAGACGAGCACGTCGTCCTCACCGGGGGTGTTGGTCAGGCCGTAGGCGGAGAGGTCCTGCAGGAAGTGGTGCCGGTTGGGCATCGACATCCGCACCTCGGCGACGTCGGGGAAGCGCTCGAGCACCGCCTCGCCCATCGCGTACAGCGTCTGCTGCAGGGCGAGGGAGTGGGTGGCGGCGAAGGTCTCGAGCAGCGTCGTCCGGACGCCGTCGAAGTGCGCGTCCCAGTCCAGCTCGGCGGAGGTGTGGCGCCACCGGGCGGTGACCGCGGTGGCGAGGACGCGGTCGCGGGTCTCGGGCAGCGTCGTGTACCGGTCCCGCGGGTAGCCCCAGAACTCCGAGCCGGTGGTCTTGAGGACGACGAGGTCGGTCAGGCCGGCGAGCACGTGCGCCTCGTCCCCGTCCACGGTGACCACCGCCGTGCGCACCTCCCCGCCGGGGCGGCGGAGGGCGTGGTCGTGCGGCCGGCCGCCGACGGCGATCCGCTCCCAGCCGTAGGACTCGACGGCGACCCGCGCGCCGGTGATCCAGTCGTAGGAGCCGGCGAGGTGCCGGGCCAGGCGCAGACCGAACGCCTCCGGCGAGCCGACGCCGTCGCGGGCGAAGGCGAACACGGTGTTCTTCTGCGCGTCCGTGGTCAGGACGTGCGCGTTGTCGCCCTCGGTGTGCGCGGCGGTGAAGTCGCCGCGCAGGCTCGTGCTGACGTTCAGGTCCGCCACCTCGTGGCGGGGGCCGCTGCGGTCGACCGCGACGACGCGGACCTCCGCCTTCCCGTACTGGTTGGGTCCGAGCACGATCGCCATGCCGCGCAGCCTGCCGCACTCCGGTTGCGCGAGTGTTGCACGTGGAACCGCACGCGTCAGCTCCCGCGGTAGGTCGAGTAGGCGAACGGGGACAGCAGCAGCGGCACGTGGTGGTGGGCGGCGGGCTCGGCGACGGCGAAGGTCAGCGTCACCTCCGGCCAGAACGCCGCCGTCCCGCGCGCCTCGAACCAGGCGCCGGTGCCGAACACCAGCCGGTGCGGGCCGGCCGCGGTGGCCTCCTCGGTGAGCCGGCACCGGCCGTCGTCGTCGGTGACGCCCTCGGCGAGCAGGTCGTCGCCCGCGAACAGCCGGACGGCGACCCCGGCCGCCGGCCGCCCCGCCACCGCGTCGAGCACGTGCGTGCTGACACTCACGACACCAGCCCCCGCACCCGCAGCTCGGTGATCTGCGCGAGCTGCTCGACCACCTCGGCGCGCTCGGCGTCCTCGTCGTTGCCCAGCCGGCGGCGCAGCTCGGCGAGCATCTCGTCGGGGGAACGGCCGGCCGCGCGGATCAGGTAGACGTGGCCGAACCGCTCCTCGTACTCGCGGTTGCCCGCGGCGATGGCGGCGCGGGTGTCGTCGTCGGCGCCGCCCATCGAGCCCTGCTCCCGGCGGGAGGCCTGCGCCTCGGCCGAGGAGCCCTCCACCCGGTCGCCGATCCGCGGGTGCGCGGCGAGCGCCATCTGCACCTCGTCCCACGGCAGCGCGCGGGCCACCTCGCCGGCGCGGCGGACCAGCGTGTCGGCGTCGGGGAACGGGCGGCCGGCGACCAGCCCGGCGGCGAAGCGGGGGGCGGCGTTGCAGCCACGGAGCGCCTCGACGGCGGCGTCGGCGGGCTCGCTGTTGAACTCGTCGAGGCGGGACACGGTGACAGGATGGCAGCCCGGCCGGCCGAGGAGAGGACGCAGCGGTGACGGACGTGCGCGTGGAGGGCCCCGACGTCGATCGGGCTGACGAGGTGCTCACCCCGGAGGCGCTGGAGTTCGTCGCCGACCTGCAGCGCCGCTTCGGCCCCCAGCGCGACGCCCTGCTGGCGGCCCGCGCCACCCGCCGCGCCGAGATCGCCGCCGCCCGGTGGCTCGACTTCCGCCCCGAGACCGCGGGGATCCGCGACGGCGACTGGCGGGTGCCGCCGCCGCCCCCCGGCCTGGTCGACCGCCGCGTGGAGATCACCGGCCCGACCGAGCCGAAGATGGCCGTCAACGCGCTCAACTGCGGCGCCCAGGTGTGGCTGGCCGACCTCGAGGACGCCAACACCCCGCACTGGCGCAACGTCGTCACCGGGCAGCTCGTGCTGCGCGACGCCGTCCGCCGGACGCTCGCGTTCACCACCCCGGAGGGCCGGGAGTACCGGCTGCGCGAGGACGGCGACCTGCCGACGATCGTGCCCCGCCCCCGCGGCTGGCACCTGCCCGAGCGGCACCTGCTGGTCGACGGGCAGCCCGCCGTGGGCGCGCTGGTCGACGCCGGGCTGTACCTGTTCCACAACGCCGCCGAGCAGCTCGCCCGCGGCAGCGGGCCGTACTTCTACCTGCCCAAGATGGAGGGGCACCTCGAGGCCGGGCTGTGGAAGCTGGTCTTCGACCACGCCGAGCAGGCCCTCGGGATCCCCGAGGGGTCGATCCGGGCCACGATGCTCGTCGAGACCATCCCGGCGGCGTTCGAGATGGAGGAGATGCTGCACGCGCTGGGCAGCCACGCCACCGGCCTCAACGCCGGGCGCTGGGACTACCTGTTCAGCGTCATCAAGGTGTTCCGCGAGGCCGGGCCGGACTTCGTGCTGCCCGACCGGGCCGCGGTCACGATGACCGCGCCGATGATGCGCGCCTACACCGACCAGCTCGTCGCCGTCTGCCACCGCCGCGGCGCCATGGCGATCGGCGGCATGGCGGCGGCCATCCCCTCGCGCCGCGACCCCGAGGCCAACGAGCGAGCGCTGGCCAAGGTCCGCGAGGACAAGACCCGCGAGGCCGGCGACGGCTTCGACGGCTCCTGGGTCGCCCACCCCGACCTGGTGCCCGTCTGCCGGGAGGCCTTCGACGCCGTCCTCGGCGACCGGCCCAACCAGCTCGACCGGCAGCGCCCCGAGGTGTCGGTCACCGCGGCCCAGCTGCTCGACGTCGCCGGCGTCCCGGGCGGGCGCACGATGGCCGGCCTGCGCGCCAACGTCGAGGTGGCGATCCGCTACCTGGCCGCGTGGCTCGGCGGCAACGGCGCGGTCGGCATCCACGGCCTCATGGAGGACGCCGCCACCGCCGAGATCAGCCGCTCGCAGGTGTGGCAGTGGGTGCACGCGGGAGTGGAGCTCGACACCGGCGAGACCGTGACCGGCGAGCTGGTGCGCCGCGTCGTCGCCGAGGAGGTCGCGGGGATCGGCGAGCTGCCGCGACTGGACGACGCCCGCCGGCTGTTCGAGCAGGTCGCGCTCGCCGACGACTTCCCGGACTTCCTGACGCTGCCCGCCTACGAGCTCGTCTCCTAGTGCTCGACGACCAGGTCCACGCCGAGCTGGACCGCCGCCTCGCCCCGGTCGACGCCGCCCGGGCGGCTGCGTACCGGGGGGAGCGGCCCGGCCGGCAGCCGGTGCACACCTGCTATGTGCCCGCCGACGCCGTCGTCCCCGGGCTGGCCGCCGCGTGGGGCGCCGCGGCGCTGGCGGCACTGGACGAGCACGGCCTGCCCGACCTCGGGTACGACGGCGCGCTGCTGGACGAGGTGCTGCCCCGGGTGCGCGCCAAGCTCGCCGCCGAGCCGGTGGAGGACCTGCGGGTCGACGCCGAGGACGGCTACCGCGGGCACCCCGACGCCGAGGACGGCGACGTCGTCCGTGCCGCGGAGGCGGTGGCCGCCGACCTCGCCGCCGGCGCCGCGCCGCCGTCGGTCGGGATCCGGGCGAAGTCGCTGGAGGGGCCGACCCGCCGCCGCGGTGTCCGCTCCCTCGACCTGTTCCTGGGATCCCTGGGGGCCGGGAGCGCCACGAGGGCCACCGTCACCCTGCCCAAGGTGACCGACGTCGAGCAGGTGCGCGCCTTCCTGCCCGTGCTCGACGCGCTGGAGGCCGCGTACGGCGTCGCCCTCGACCTCGAGCTGCAGGTGGAGACGCCCCAGGCGGTGCTCGGCGGCGACGGCGCGGTGACGCTGGCGCGGATGGTGCACGCCGCCGGCCCGCGGCTGACCGGCCTGCACCACGGCACCTACGACTACAGCGCGGCGCTGGGCATCGCGGCCGCGCACCAGTCCTCCGACCACCCGGCGCTCGACCTCGCCAAGCAGCTCATGCAGGTCGCCGTCGCGGGCACCGGCGCCCGGGCGGTCGACGGGTCCACCAACGTCCTGCCCGTCGGCCCGCGGGAGCGGGTGCACGCCGGCTGGCGGGTGCACGCCGGTCTCGTCCGCCGGGCGCTGGAGCGCGGCCTGTACCAGGGCTGGGACCTGCACCCCGCCCAGTTGGTCACCCGGTACCTCGCCACCTACGCGTTCTTCCGCGGCGCGCTGCCGGCGGCGGCCGCGCGGCTGTCGGCCTACGTGGAACGGGCCGACGCCGGGGTGCTCGACGAGCCGGCCACCGCCCGCGCGCTCGCCGGCGTGGTCCTGCGCGGGCTCGACTGCGGCGCCGTCGACGACGCCGAGGTGGCCGCCGCGACCGGACTGGACCGTCCGGTTCTCGACGGCCTGGCGGGACGCACCGGAGCACCCGCCCCCGGCAGCGCCTAGGCTGCCGAGCGTGGTGGCGCGGTGACCGGGGACGCGCGCACCTCGCTCTTCGACGGCGGTGGCGAGGTGGGCCGGGAGATGGCCGCCCGCGACTGGTCGGCGACCCCCTTCGGCCCGCCCGAGCAGTGGCCGTCGGCGCTGCGCAACCTCGTGCGGATCGTCCTCACGTCGCGGTTCTCGATGTGGGCGGCGTGGGGTCCCGAGCTCTCGTTCCTCTACAACGACGCCTACCAGCGGGACACCCTGCAGGGGAAGCACCCGTGGGCGCTGGGCCGCCCGGCGTCCGAGGTCTGGGCGGAGATCTGGGACGACATCGCCCCCCGGATCGAGTCGGTCCTCGAGACCGGGACCGCCACGTGGGACGAGGACCTGCTGCTGTTCCTCCAGCGCAGCGGCTACCCGGAGGAGACCTACCACACGTTCTCCTACAGCCCGGTCTCCGACGACGACGGCGGCACCGCCGGCATGCTCTGCGTCGTCACGGAGAACACCGACCGGGTGCTCGCCGAGCGGCGGATGGCGAGCCTGCGTGACCTCGCGACGGCGGTGGCCGCCACGCGCACCGAGGCCGACGTGCTGGCCGCCGTGGGGGAGCAGCTCGCCCGCAACGACGCCGACCTGCCCTTCTCCGCCACCTACCTCGTCGACGAGGACGGCACCGCCCGGCTGGGTGTCACCACCGGGCTGGTCCCGGGGTCGGCCGCGGCACCGGAGGCCCTGACCGACGACGCGGTGTGGCCGCTGTCCCGGCTGCGCGCGGGCGAACAGGTCGTCGTCGACGGGCTCGACCACCTCCCCGAGCTGCCCACCGGCGCCTGGGACCGCCCGCCGGCGCGGGCGCTGGCCGTGCCCGTCACCTCCCCGCTGCCCGACGCCGCCGGTGTCGCCGGGTTCATCGTCGTCGGGCTCAACCCGCACCGTGTCCTCGACGAGGCCTACACCGGCTTCCTCGAGCTGGTCGCCGGCCAGATCGCCTCCGGCCTGGCCAACGCGGGCAGCCACGCGGCCGAGCGGCGCCGCGCGGAGGCCCTCGCCGAGCTCGACCGGGCCAAGACCGACTTCTTCAGCAACGTCAGCCACGAGTTCCGGACGCCGCTGACGCTGATCATGGGCCCCGTCGCCGAGCTGCGGTCCTCGCCCGCGCTGGCCGCCGATGCCCGCGCCGCGCAGGAGCTCGAGGTCGTCGAGCGCAACGCGCTGCGGCTGCAGAAGCTGGTCAACACCCTGCTCGACTTCTCCCGGCTGCAGGCCGGGCGCATCGACGCCCGCTTCGAGCCCGTCGACCTCGCCGCGGTCACCGCCGAGCTGGCCAGCGTGTTCCGCTCCGCCGTCGAGCGGGCCGGGCTCGCGCTCACGGTCGACTGCCCGCCGCTGTCCGGGCCGGTGCACGTCGACCGGGACATGTGGGAGAAGGTCGTCCTCAACCTGCTGTCCAACGCGCTGAAGTTCACCTTCACCGGCGGCATCACCGTCCGGCTGCGCGAGCGCGACGGCGCCGCGGTGCTCACCGTCGCCGACACCGGCACCGGCATCCCCGCCGCCGAGCTGCCCCGCCTGTTCGAGCGGTTCGCCCGCGTCTCCGGCGCCCGCGCCCGCTCCGGCGAGGGCAGCGGCATCGGCCTGGCGATGGTGCGCGAGCTGGCCGGGCTGCACGGCGGGACGGTCGAGGTCGAGAGCGCGCCCGACGTCGGCACCACGTTCACCGTCACGGTGCCCACCGGCACCGCGCACCTGCCGGCCGACCGCGTCGTCCCCGGGCGGGCGGAGGCACCGGCGGTGTCCCCGGCGGCCACCCCGTTCGTCACCGAGGCGCTGCGCTGGCTGCCCGGCGACGACCCCGACGGCGGGCCGGTCCCCGCCGCGGTGCCCGGCGTGCGCGCCGGCCGCGTGCTGGTCGCCGACGACAACGCCGACATGCGCGACTACGTCGTCCGGCTGCTCGCGCCCGTGCACGAGGTGCGGGCGGTCTCCGACGGCCGGGCGGCGCTCGAGGCTGCCCTCGCCGACCCGCCGGACCTCGTCGTCAGCGACGTGATGATGCCGCGGATGGACGGCATGGAGCTGCTCACCGCGCTGCGCGCCGACGCGCGCACCGCGCGCGTGCCGGTGGTGCTGCTCTCGGCGCGGGCCGGCCAGGAGGCCGCCGTCGAGGGGCTGGCCGCCGGCGCCGACGACTACCTGGTCAAGCCGTTCTCCGCCCAGGAGCTGCTGGCCCGGGTCGACGCCCACCTGCAGCTGGGCCGCGCGCGGCGGGAGGCCGAGGAGCGGTTCACCGCCATGGCCGACCTCGCCCCGGCGCTGATCTGGGTGGCCGGCCCCGACGGCCGGCGGGTGTTCCTCAACGCCGGCTGGACCGCCTACACCGGCCGCCCCGACGCGGCCGAGCTCGGCGACGGCTGGCGCGAGGGCCTGCACCCGCAGGACCGGGAGCGCTACGACGCCGCCGTCGCGGCGGCCACCGCCCGCGGCGAGGGCTGGGAGGTCGAGTTCCGGCTGCGCCGGGCCGACGGCGCCTGGCACTGGCTGCTGGAGCGGGCGGTCCCGATCGGCGGCACCGGCGGCCCCGGCGGCTGGGTGGGCAGCTGCACCGACATCAACGCCCGGTACCAGGAGACCGAGCGGCAGACGCTGCTGGCCGAGGTCGGCACGGCGCTCGACCGCGAGACCGAGGTGGCGGGCCAGCTCGCCGAGCTCGCCCGCCTGCTGGTCGAGCGGCGGCTGGCCGACGTGTGCTCGGTCCGGGTGGTGGGGGAGGACGGCCGCCTGCACTACGCCGGCAGGGCCGGCGTGGACGCCGGCGCACGCGTCGCGCTCGACCACCTGGAGCCGCACGCCGGGATCGGCCTGGAGGTGCTCGGCACCGGGACCCCGGTGCTGCGCACCCGGCAGTCGGGGGGTGACGACGGCATCCGGCTAGACATGCACTCGGCGCTCGTCGTGCCGCTCAGCGTCCGCGGGCGGGTGCGTGCGGTCATGTCCCTGGGCCGACGGGGGGACGCCGCCGCCTTCCACGAGGACGACCGGGCGCTGGTCGAGGAGATCGCCGCCCGCGCCGCGCTGGCCCTCGACAACGCCCTGCTGCTGGCCGACGAGCGGGCGACCGCCCGGCGGCTGCGGCTGCTGCAGCGGGTCACCGCCGAGCTGTCGGCGGCCACCACGCCCGAGGAGGTCGCCCGCGCCGCGGCCGGCCACCTGGTCACGCTGGCCGGGCACGACGCCCGGGCCGGGGTCTTCGAGCTCGACGACACCGGCCGCGGCCTGCTCCTGCTCTCCCTGACCGGCGACGACCCGGTCGACCGGGCGCGGTGGTCGGCGCTGCCGCTGTCGGCGCCGCTCGCCGTCACCACGGCGGTCACCGAGCGCCGGCCGCTGTGGATCGACGACATGGCCGACTGGCCGGGTGCCCGCGGCGACCTCGCGCCCGACCAGGCGGAGACGCTGCGCTCGTTCGGCCTGGCCGCCACCGTGGCGCTGCCGCTGCTGGTGGCCGGCCGGGTGGTCGGCGTCGTCGGCGTCGGCTTCCCGCAGGCGCGCTCCTTCTCGCCGGCCGAGCGCGGCATGCTGCTCGCGGTCGCGGAGCAGTGCGCGCAGGCCCTCGACCGTGCCCGCCTGTACCGCGCCGAGCAGGGCATCGCGCAGACCCTGCAGCTGAGCCTGCTGCCCTCGCAGCTGCCCCGGCTGGAGCGCCTGGCGCTGGCCGCGCAGTACCTGCCCGGCGCGGCCGGCACGTCCGCCGGCGGTGACTGGTACGACGTCGTCGAACTGGGGGACGACCGGGTGGGGATCGCCGTCGGGGACGTCGTCGGCCAGGGCCCGTCGGCCGCGGCGGTCATGGGCCAGCTGCGCAGCGCGCTGTCGGCGGCCCTGCTGCAGGGCTGCGCGCCGGCCGAGGCGCTGGAGCTGCTCGACCGCTTCGCGGCACGACTGCCCGGGGCGCTCGCCTCGACGGCGGCCTGCCTGCTGCTGGACTGGCGGGCCGGCACGGTGCGCTACGCCCGGGCCGGGCACCCGCCACCGCTGCTGGTCGCCGACGGCCGCGCCTTCTTCCTCGAGGACGGCGCCGGCGCGGTGCTGGGCGCCCCGGGCCGCCGGCCCTACGCCGAGGGGTCGGTCGACGTCGCGCCCGGCACCACGCTGCTGCTCTACACCGACGGCCTCGTCGAGCGCCGCGGCGAGCCGCTGGACACCGGCCTGCAGCGGGTCGCCGACGCCGCCGCCGCGC
This sequence comes from Geodermatophilus sp. SYSU D01106, assembly GCF_054049995.1. Taxonomy (NCBI): domain Bacteria; kingdom Bacillati; phylum Actinomycetota; class Actinomycetes; order Geodermatophilales; family Geodermatophilaceae; genus Geodermatophilus; species Geodermatophilus sp. SYSU D01106. Next base: position 17,775 of record NZ_JBJGYM010000020.1, read on the forward strand.
TCTCCGACGTCGCCCCCGCCGGGCTGACCCGCGCGCTGCTCGCCGGCGTGCTGGACGAGACGGCGCTGCCCGACGACGTCGCGGTCATCGCCGTGCGCGTGACGCCGCCGCCGCTGCACGAGACCCTGCCCGCCGACCCCGCCCGGCTGCGCGGCGTCCGGCGCACGGTGACCGCCTGGGCCCGGGCGGCCGGCCTGTCCGAGGACGGCGTCGACGACCTGCAGCTGGCCCTGGGCGAGGCGCTGGCCAACGCCGTCGAGCACGCCTACGCCGGCAACGGCGGCGGGGGGCGCTGCGAGTACCGCCTGGAGCGGACCGCCGACGGCAGCGTCGACGTCTGCGTGCGCGACGAGGGCGTGTGGCGCCCTGCGCCGGCCGACCGCGGCCACCGCGGCCGCGGGCTGGAGCTGATCTCGGCGCTGGCCACCGACGTCGAGGTGGCCCGCACCCCGGACGAGAAGGGCGCGGACGGCACCGGCACCACCGTGCGCTTCCGCTTCGTCCCGGCCGGCCCCGGCCCGGACGCGCCGCCGGTCCGGCTGCGGCCGGTCGCGGAGGAGGGGGTGCCCGCCCGGCTGACCGTCCACCGCGAGCCGGACGGCCTGCGGCTGGCGGCGGCCGGCGAGGTCGACCTGGTCGCCGCCGCGGCGCTGCGGGCCGAGGCCCTGCGGGCGCTGGAGGAGCTGCCGGCCGGCGGGCGGGCGGTGCTCGACCTGCGGGAGGTCACCTACCTGGCCAGCGCCGGCGTCGGGCTGGCCCTGGAGCTGCGCGCCGCGACCGCCGCCCGGCGGAGCCGGCTCGACCTGCACACCGCCGAGGGCAGCGCTCCCCGGCGGGTGCTGGCCCTCGGCGGGGTGCTCGAGGAGCCCGGGGCCGGCGGGGCCTGACCGCAGGGGCCCGCCCCGTCCGGAGGACCGGCGGCCCACCCCGGGAGCGATCACCCGGGGACATGGCCCACAATCGGTGAGATGGGCCGGAGCAGTCCCGGCCCCGGGGTGGTCGAGGGGCCAGTGGACCGAGGCACGGGGACGTCGCCGGCGAGGGCCGGAGCGGGATCGGGCGCGCCCGCGTCGGACCCCGCCGCGTCCGCCGGTCCGGGCCTCCGGCACAGCGCCGCGCTCGTACGCGGCCCGGCCGAGGTGGTCGACGTCGCCGCCGCGTTCCTGGACGAGGGCCTGCGCGCCGGTGACCTGCCGGTGCTCGCCGCCCCGCCCGAGGCGGCCGACGCCGTCCGCCGGGCACTCGGGGTCCGGGCCGACGCCGTGGAGGTGGACGGGCGGGTCTGCCTGCTGGGAGCCCGCGCCCCGGATGCCGTGGGCGTGCTGCGGACCACGCTCGACCGTGCGGTGTCGAGCGGCTCGGGCCGGCTGCGCGTCCTGGCCGTGACGACGTTCGGCCCCGACCCGCGGCACTGGCGTGAGATCCGGCGCTACGAGGCGGCCTCCAACGCACTGGTCGCGGCGCTGCCGGTCACGGCCCTGTGCGTCTACGACCGGTCCGACGTCCCGGACGACGCGCTGGACACCGCCCGGGCCACCCACCCCGAGCTGCTGATGGGCGGCCTGCGGGTCAGCAACTCGGAGTACGTGCAGCCCGACCCGTGCCTGCGCGAGCTGGCCGCCGCCCGGGAGCCGCTCGAGACCGGGACGCCCGTCGTCGCCGTCGACGACGTCCCCACGCTGCCCCGCCTGCGCGGGGCTCTCCGCGACGTGCTGGCGGCGGTCGTGCCCGACCCCGACCAGCGCGCCGACCTGCACCTCGCCGCGAGCGAGGTGGCCGCCAACGCCTTCCGGCACGGCCGGCAGCCCGTCTCGGCGCGGGTGTGGGCCGACGAGCACAGCGTCGTCTGCACCGTCACCGACTCCGGGCGCGGCCACGACGACCCCTTCGCCGGCTTCGTGCCCGCGCACGGCGACGACCTCGCGGCCGGCGGGATGGGCCTGTGGCTCGCCCGCAAGCTGTGGGACTCCGTGGACCTGCTCCCGGGCCCGGCGGGCGGGCTGACGGTGCGGCTCGCCACCACGCTGCACGCCCCGTCGTCCGGCCGCGGGGCGGCTTGACGCTGCCGTTGTCTCACTGCTGAGGTACCGGGGTGGAGGATGCCGTCGACCTCATCCTCGAGCAGTGGGCCCGGGAGCGGCCCGACCTCGACTGCTCGCCGATGGGCGTCATCGGCCGGATCACCCAGCTGCAGCGCGAAGTGCACCTCGCCCAGCGCGCGACCTTCGCCCGGCACGGCCTCGACGCGCCGTCCTTCGACGTCCTCGCCGCCCTGCGCCGGGCGGGGGAGCCCTACCAGCTCACCCCGACCGCGCTGATGCGCACGGCTCTGGTGACCTCCGGGGCGATCACCCAGCGGCTGGACCGGCTGGAGGAGAAGGGGCTGATCACCCGCACCCGCAGCGAGGCCGACGGGCGGGCCGTCGTCGTCACCCTGACCCGGGCCGGCCGGGAGGCGCTGGACGCCGCGCTGCCCGACCACCTGGAGACCGAGCGCGGCATGCTGGCCGGGCTGTCGGACGCCGAGCTCGCGCAGCTGTCCGGGCTGCTGCGCCGGTTCCTGGTGTCGCTCGGGCGGCTGCCCCAGCGCCCGTGACCGGCGTCAGTCCGCGGGGGGCACGTCCTCGGGGCGCAGGTCGCGGCGGACCCGGACGAAGCGCAACGGGTGGCGGAACACCCCGGCGGTCAGGGCGGCGTCGGCGCTGACCTCCACGACGGCGGTCGGCTCGACCCGCGTCAGCGCCACCGACAGCCGCCCGCCGCCGAAGCGGCCGGTGCCGATCCGCTCCGGCCAGGGGTGGTCCTCCCCGGCGGGGGTGAGCACGGCGGCCAGCTCGGCCGACTGGGCGGGCGTGAGCGGGCCCGTGCGGCCGACGACGACGAGCTCGCCGTCGCGGTACCGGCCCGCGACCAGCTGGCCCGGCTCGTCGAGGGTGCCGATGACGCCGCCGGCGACCACCTCGGTGGTGTCCCACGTCTTGACCTTGAGCCACTCCCGCCGGCCGCCGGCGTAGCGGGTGGCCGCGCCCTTGGCGACCACGCCCTCGACGCCGAGCGGGCGCAGGTCGGCGGCCCACTGCCGCGCCTCGGCCGGGTCGGCGGTGACGGGGGAGAGCTGCAGCGGCGGCGCCCACCGGCCGGCGAGCTCCTCCAGCGCGGCGCGGCGGCTGCGCAGCGGGCGGCGGCGCTCGTCGGCCCCGCCCGCGGCGAGCAGGTCGAAGGCGACGTAGGAGGCCGGGTGTGCGGCGGCCAGGGCGGCCATCCGCGACGGCGGGGTGACCAGGCGCCGCTGGAGCAGGCCGAAGTCCAGCCGCTCGCCGTTCCAGACGACCACCTCGCCGTCGAGGACCGTGCCGGCCGGCACCTGCGCGAGGGCGGCCGCGGCGACGTCGGGGAAGCGGTCGGTCAGGTCGCGGCCCTGCTTGGACCACAGCCGGGTGCCGGTGGCGCCGCGGACGACGACCAGCCGGTAGCCGTCCCACTTGGGCTCGTACCGGCAGCCGCCGGGCAGCGCGTCGCCGGTCGGCAGGTCGCGCACCGGCTTGGCCAGCTGCACCGCGACCGGCCCGGCGAGGTCGGGCGGCAGGCCGGGGAGGCCCGGGGCGGAGAGCGGCACCCGGCCAGCGTCGGGGGTGCCGGGGCGGTGCGCAGGCCCCTGAGCTGCCGGGTCACCCCATCAGGGCATGTCCGCGACGCTGCGCGACGGCGGCGGAGGCTGGCACGAGCGGCCCGCCGGTGTCCAGGCACGATCGGGTCACGGGCTGCGGGCGGGATCACGCTGCGTACGGGATGCGGTCCCCGCCGCCGACGGTTGAGCACTCAACGAAGCGTCCCGTCGTCGTCCGGAGGTCCCGGTGTCCCGTCCCGTCCTGCAGGTGGTCGCCGCCAGCACCCGTCCCGGCCGCCGCGGCATCGCCGTCGCCCGCTGGGTGCAGCGCCTCGCGGAGGCCCACGGCGCCTTCGACGTCGAGCTCGTCGACCTCGCCGAGGTGGGCCTGCCCGTGTTCGACGAGCCGAACCACCCGCGGCTGCGCCAGTACGTGCACGACCACACCAAGCGGTGGAGCGCGACGGTCGACCGCGCCGACGCGTTCGTCCTCGTCACCCCGGAGTACAACCACTCCTTCCCGGCGTCGCTCAAGAACGCGCTGGACTACCTGTCGGCCGAGTGGGCGGACAAGGCCGCGGGCCTGGTCACCTACGGCGGCGTCTCGGCCGGGCTGCGCGCCTCCTCGGCGCTCAAGCCGGTGCTCGGCGCGCTGCGGGTGCACACCGTCCCCGAGGCGGTGTCGGTGCCGTTCTTCGCGCAGTTCCTCGACGAGGACGACGAGTTCGTGCCCAACGCCGAGCTCGAGGCCGGCGGCAAGGCGATGCTCGACGAGCTCGCCCGCGTGACCACGCCCCTGCGCACCCTCCGCGCCGCCTGATCCGGCCTCCCAGGGGCCCTTTGTCGGGCTAATGGCCCCTCAGGAGGAGCAGGGCCCAGGCGGCCAGGGACGGGCCGTCGGTGAACCGGCCGTCGGCGACCATGGCGCGCAGTTCGGTCTCCGTGACGAACGCGCTCACCATGTCGGCCTCGGTCGCCTCGCGCGCCGTCGGGCCGCGGGTGAGGTCGCCGGCCAGCCAGACGTCGAACTCCTGCGTCGACAGGCCCGGCGCGAGGTCGAGCCGGCCGAGGTGCTCGAGCCGGCCGGCGCGCAGCCCGGTCTCCTCCGCCAGCTCGGCGCGGGCCAGCTCCTCCGGCGTCCCGCCCTGCCCGGCCGTCAGCGCCTCGACGGACCAGGTGCCCTGCGGGAACTCCCAGGCGCGGCGCGCGATCGGGTGCCGGAACTGCTCGACCAGCCAGAACCCGCCGCGCTCGGCCGCCATGACGATCGCGAAGTGCGGCTTCTCGACGACGGAGTAGACGCCGGTCGAGCCGTCGGCCCGCTCGACGGTGTCCTCCCGCAGCCGGATCCAGGGGTTGCGGTAGACCTCCCGGCTGCCCGTGGTGCGCATGCAGGGGAGCCTGGCAGAGGCGGACGATGGGGGCGTGACCGACCGCAAGCCGCCCGGGGTGTCCTTCGAGACCTGGGTCGAGCGGCAGATCGGCCAGGCGCAGGAGCGCGGTGACTTCACCGGTCTGCGCGGGACCGGCCGGCCGCTGCCGGCCTTCGACCCCGACGAGACGGTGTTCGACTGGGCGGTCGCCAAGGCCCGCCGGGAGGGCATCGCGCCGGCGGAGATGCTGCCGCCCGGGCTCGCGCTGCGACGCGAGCGCGACGACCTGCCCGCCCGGGTGGCCGGGCTGCCGTCGGAGGACGCCGTCCGGGCCGTCGCCGAGGACTACAACGCCCGCGTCGAGGCCTTCTGGCGCCGGCCGCAGGAGAGCCGCTGGTCGCCGGTGCCGGGCCTGGCCGACGTCGAGGCGCTGGTCGAGGGCTGGCGCCGGGACCGCCCGCCGCCCCCGCCGCCGGCCGCCGCGCTCCCGGACACACCACCGCGCCGCCGCTGGTGGCAGCGGCGGCGCGGCTGAGGTCGCGGGACGGGTCCCGCGGGGCGGGGTCAGGACGGCACGCGGTCGAGGAAGCCGAGCACGGTGGCGATGCGGCCGTCCCCGTCGGTGACGGCGACGTCGAACCCGGTGACCGGGGCCTCCGCGCCGTCGGGACCGAGGTGCCACGTGAAACGCACCTGGTCGTGGTGGGCGTCGGCGTCCCCGGCGGGCCGGAAGACGAAGCCGGGGAACTGCGCCTGGACGGCGCCGATGAGGCCGGAGAGCTGCTCGCGGCCGGAGACGTCGGCGAGCGGGTCGGTGTAGCGGACGTCCTCGGTGAACAGGGCGTCCACGAGCGCCCGGCGGGCGGCGGGGTCGGTCTCGTTCCAGGCGGCGAGGTAGCGGTCGGCGAGGGCGGGGGTGGCGGTCACGGGGGTTCTCCTTCGGTTCAGCGGGTGCGGAGGGTGGCGAGCTGCAGGGCGGCGAACCCCGCGACGACGGCGGCCTGGAGCAGCGCCCAGACGGTGCCGGCGGCCGTGAGGTCGAAGCGGCCGGCGACGACGGCGGCGACGCTGCCCGCCGTCCACAGCAGGTTGCCGCCGACGACGACCTCGACGGCGCCGGCGCGGACCGGCCGTCCGGCGGCGACCAGCGCGACGCCCGCGGCGAAGACCAGCAGGAAGCCGCCCAGGCCGCGCAGCGCCCCGGCGGGGACGCCGAGCAGGTCGGCCAGGAGCGGGGCGGCGGCGAGGTAGGCCAGGCCGTTGGCGCCGGAGACGGCGGCGTCGAGGCGCAGCGCGGTGCGCAGCGGGTCGGCGCCCAGGAGGGACGGGGTGCGGGGGCGGGAGGTGGTCGTTGTCATGGCCGGGACGGTGGCCCCGGCGGGGAAGCGCGTCGATTACCTGCGAGGTAGGCGACGCCGGCCGCCGTCGTCACTAGCGTCCGCGCCGTGACCACCGCCGTCCGCCCACCCGTCGGGGAGCTGCTGCGCGGCTGGCGGCAGCGCCGCCGGCTGTCCCAGCTCGACCTGGCCTCCGACGCCGAGGTCTCCGCGCGGCACCTGAGCTTCCTGGAGACCGGCCGCGCGCGGCCGAGCCGGGAGATGCTGCTGCGGCTGGCCGAGCGGCTGGAGGTGCCGCTGCGCGAGCGCAACGAGCTGCTGCTGTCGGCCGGCTTCGCGCCCGCCTACGGCCGCCGGGGGCTCGGCGACCCCGACATGGCGGCGGTCACCCGTGCGCTGGACCTGGTGCTCACCGCGCACGAGCCGTTCCCCGCGCTGGTGGTGGACCGCTCGTGGGAGCTGGTGATGGCCAACCGCGGCGTCGACCTGTTCCTCGAGGGTCTGCCCGCGCACCTGCTGGAGCCGCCGGTCAACGTGCTGCGGCTCAGCCTGTCGCCGGAGGGGCTCGCGCCGCGGGTGCTCAACCTGCCGCAGTGGCGGGCGCACGTGCTGTACCGGCTGGCCCGCGAGGCCGACCTCACCGGCGACCCCGCGCTGGCCGCCCTGCACCGCGAGCTCACCGCGCTGCCCGGCGGCACCGACCGCTCGACGCCGGACGGGATCGCGGTGCCGCTGCGCCTGCGCGCCGGCGACGACGTCCTGTGCTTCCTCAGCACGGTGACCACCTTCGGCACCGCCGTCGACCTCACCGCCGCGGAGCTGTCGGTGGAGGCGTTCCTGCCCGCCGACGCCGCCACCGCCCGCTGGCTGGCGGCCCGTTCCGCCGGGGGCGAACCGGGGCCTGCCGCCCGGGCCGCGGGGTAGGGGAGGGGTGGCCGACCCCACCCGACCGCCGCGCGACCCCACGACAGGGAGGACCCGATGACCGAGGTACCCGGCACCGACCGCGACCAGGCCAGGGAGAACGTGCTCGAGGAGACGCCGCTGCGTCCCGACGGCGTCGAGGAGGACACCTCCGCGCAGGGCGACGAGGGCGTCACCGGCGACGACGCCAAGCCCGACCCCGGCACCACCGACCCCGTGACCTGAGTCCCGCCGGTTGTCCCCGCCGGCTCGTGCTCTGCCCCGCGCCACGGGGCAGAGCACGAGCCGTCAGAGGACGTCGAACTCGTTGGAGGTCGCGCCGCCGGACAGCAGGGCGTAGCCGGGGCCGCGGTCGAAGAACGGCTCCTCGCCGGTGCGGCTCGCCCGCATCGAGGCGCGCAGCTCCTCGGTGGCCGCCTCGTCGGCGGTCCCGTCCTCGCGGACGACGACGCCGTAGTCGTCACGGGCGCCCGCGACCGACACCTTGCGCCAGGCGATGTCGCGCAGGACCTCGTCGACCGGCCGGTCCAGCGGGTCGCCCCAGCCGCCACCGCCCGTCGTCCGGATGCGGACCACCGTGCCCGCCTTCAGCGGCTCGGCGTCGGCGAGGGCGTCGACGTCGTGCTCGTCCGGGCCGCCCGGGTCGACGGTGATCTGGAACGGCCGGCCGGCCTTGCCGCCCTTCACGCCCCAGCAGGCGAGGATCGAGCGGTCGGCGATCGACATGAAGTGCGCGTCGCGCAGCACACGGATGTGCTTCTCGTAGCCGCAGCCGCCGCGGTGGCGCCCGGCGCCGCCGGAGTCCACCGCCAGGCCCAGCCGCTCGATGCGCAGCGGGAAGCGACCCTCGGTGAACTCGGTGGGCAGGTTCCGGGAGTCGGGGACGACGTGGATGGTGTCCTCGCCGTCGGCGTAGTACCGCCCGCCCGAGCCGCCGCCCAGGACCTCGCGCATGAGGTAGGGCTCGCCGTCGACGTCGGTGCCGTAGACGCCGGTGTAGCGGATCGTCTCCTGGTCGGCGGGCATCCGGCCACCGGTCGCCTTCGCGAGCACACCGGCCAGGACGCCGAGCAGCCGCAGGATCACGAAGGTCCGGGCGTTGGTGGGTGCCGGGAAGACCGGGGTGAGCAGCGTGCCCTTCTCCGGGAACCGCATCTCGATCAGCGGGACGACGCCCTCGTTCACGTCCAGCTGGGCCATCCGCTCCGGCGTCTCGGCCAGGTTGCGCAGGATCGGCGCCAGCCACTTCTTGAGGAAGTTGCCGTCGGCGTAGTCACCGCAGTGGTTGATCGGGCCCTTGGCCTGGGGGCCGGTGCCGGTGAAGTCGATGACCAGCGGGGTCTCCTGGGTGGAGTCCATGGTCAGCGTGATCCGCTGGCGGTGCAGCTGCGGCTCCTCGACGCCGTCGTGCTCGGCGTAGTCCTCCCAGACGTAGGTGCCGTCGGGGATCTGGCTGAGGATCTCGCGGCGGTAGACCTCGGTCGAGCTGGCCAGGATCGCGTCGAAGCAGGCCTCGACCGCGGCCACGCCGTACCTGTCGAACAGCTCGCCGAGCCGGCGGGCGCCGGCCAGGCAGGCGGAGCACTCCGCGTCGAGGTCGGCGGCCAGCGAGTCGGGCATCCGCGAGTTGCGGGTCATGATCTTCAGCGCGCTCTCGTTGGGCACGCCGCGGTCCCACAGCTTGATCGGGGGGACCATCAGGCCCTCCTCGTACACGCTGGTCGCCGCCGACGGCATCGAGCCGGGCACCGCGCCGCCGATGTCGTCGTGGTGGCCGAACGCCTGGATGAACGCGACGACGCGCTGCTCACCGGACTCGGCGTCGTGCGCGAACACCGGCACCGTGACGCACAGGTCGGGCAGGTGCCCGATCCCGCCCTCGGACTGGTAGACGTCGTTGTGGAAGAAGACGTCACCGACGTTCATCGTCTCGATCGGGTAGTCGCGCACCACGGGGTGCACGAGCGCCGAGTACGAGCGTCCGGTGAGCTTGCGCAGGTTGCGGTCGTGGATGCCGGCGCGGAAGTCGTGCGCGTCGCGGATCATCGGCGACCGCGACGTGCGCCCGATGGAGGTCTCGACCTCCTTCTCGATCGCGGCGAGCGTGCCCGCCACGATCTCGACGAGGACCGGGTCGGCGTCGACCTTCGTCGCGTTCAGCGGCCCGGTGGGGAACGTGGCGGTCACTCTGCCTCCTCGCTGGCGCTCGTCGGCTTCGTGACGAGTGGTGCTCTGCTCGATGGGTTCGCTCGCGAGCTCGCTCACCTGCCCGACTCCTTCGTCAGCAGCAGGTTGCCGTAGGTGTCCACGGTGACGGCGAAGCCGGGGTGCACCGGGACGGTGGAGCCGAACTCCTCGACGATCGCCGGGCCGGAGACGACGTCGCCGGGGGCGAGGTCGGGCCGGTTGTAGGTCGGTGTGTCCACCCAGTCGTCGAAGAAGACGCGGCGGGAACCGGTGCGGGCCCGCTCGATGCCGCCGTCCTCCACAGGGAGCGCCACGATGTCGGGACGGCGGATCGGCCCGATGCCGCTGACCCGCAGGTTCACCCACTCCACGGCCTGCCGGGGGTCGTCGGCGAAGTCGTAGCCGTAGAGCTGCCGGTGCGCGGCGTGGAACGCCTGCGCGACGTCCTCGGCCGCGGCGCGGTCGAGCTCCCCGTCGGCGACCGGCACCCGCACCTCGAAGGCCTGGCCCACGTAGCGCAGGTCGGCGGTGCGCTGCATCCGCTGCTCGTCGGGGCCGAAGCCCTCGCCGTCCAGGGCGGTCCGCGCCTGCGCCTCCAGGTCGGCGAACACCGACTGCACCCGGCCGAGGTCGAGGTCGAGGTGCTTGGAGACGACGGTCTGGACGTAGTCGTTGCGGACGTCCACGGTGAGCAGCCCGAACGCGCTGACGTTGCCGGGGTTCGGCGGCACCAGCGTGCGCGGCAGCCCGAGGACGTCCATGAGCCGGCAGGCCAGCAGCGAGCCCGAGCCGCCGAACGTGGTGAGCGTGAAGTCGCGGACGTCGAGGCCGCGGGCCACCGTGACCTGGCGCAGCGCGTTGGCCTGGTTCCAGGCCGAGATCTCCAGGATGCCGAGCGCCGTGCGCTCCAGCGACAGCCCCAGCTTCCCGCCGAGCGCCTCCAGGCCGGCCTGCGCGGCGTCGGCCGACAGCGGGATCTCGCCGCCGAGCAGGTGCGGGGGGATCCGGCCGAGGACGACGTGCGCGTCGGTGACGGTCGGCTGGTCGCCGCCGGACGGGTAGCACATGGGGCCGGGGTCGGCGCCGGCCGACTTCGGGCCCACCTTGAGCGTGCCCTCGGGGGAGAGCCAGGCGATCGAGCCGCCGCCGGCCCCCACGGTGACGACGTCGATCATCGGGATCTTGCTCGGGTAGTCGCCCACCGAGCCCTCGGTGGTGAGCGCCGGCTCGCCGTCGACCACCACGGTGACGTCGGTGGAGGTGCCGCCGCCGTCGCAGGTGAGCACCCGGTCGAAGCCCGCCGTCCCGGCGATGAGCGCGGCGCCCAGCGCCCCGGCCGCGGGGCCGGACAGCATCGTGGTGATCGGCTGGTGCACCACCTCGGCCGCCGACAGCACGCCGCCGTTGCTCTTCATCACGTAGAACGGCACGCCGGGCGCGATCTCGTCCAGGCGGGTGCGGATGTTGGTGACGTAGGTGCCCACCCGCGGCTTGACCGCGGCGTCGACCAGCGTGGTCACCGACCGCTCGTACTCGCGGTACTCGCGCAGCACCTGCGAGCTGATGCTGACGACGGCGCCCGGGTGCTCCTCGCGCAGCACCTCGAGCATGGCCCGCTCGTGCGCGTCGTCGGCGTAGGCGTGCAGGAAGCAGACGCCGATCGTGGTGATGCCGGCGTCGCGGAAGAACCGGGCGGCGGCGACGGCGTCGTCGCGGTCGAAGGGGCGCACCTCGGCGCCGGTGTGGTCCAGCCGCCCGCGCACGGTGCGCACCAGGTCGGCCGGGACGATCCGCGGCGGCTTGACCCAGAAGTAGCTGTTGCCGTAGCCGTCGGGCACCGACTGGCGGGCGATCTCCAGCACCGACTCGTAGCCCTCGGTGGTGACGAACCCGATCCGGTCGAGCCTGCCCTCGAGCAGCTGGTTGGTGGCCACCGTGGTGCCGTGGCTGACCGCGGTCACCGCGGAGCCGTCGAGCCCCATCAGGCCGAGAACCTTCCGCACGCCCTCGAGGAAGCCCTCGGCGGGGTCGGCCGGGGTGGACGGGGTCTTCGTGGTCGTGGTCTGACCGGTCTGCTCGTCGACGGCGACCACGTCGGTGAACGTGCCCCCGGTGTCGATGCCGATCCGGACCCGGCGCGCCGCTGCCATGCCCGGATACCTTAGTGCTGAGACATCTCGACCGGAAGGGACTCCGCGCGCGTCGCCCATGATCCGGTACGGCGGTGCGCCGTATCGACGTGCGACGGTGGGCGTGTTCTCATCGCGCGGGGGCGGACGACGGGGAGGTGCCGGGATGACCATCGGGCACGACGACGACCGCGGCGTCCTCGCCGAGCGCGGCTGAGTGGACGCCCGGCTCGCGCACGGGTTCGTCGAGGGCACCGACGCGCTCGTCTGCGTGGTGGACGGTGCGGGGCGGATCCTGCTGGCCAACCCGGCGCTGCAGCGGTTCACCGGACGCCCGCCCGAGCGGCTGCTCGGTGAGCTGTTCGTCGACGTCTTCGTGGCGCCGGAGCACCGGGAGCTCGCGCTCGACGCCGTGGCGCGCGCCGTCGACACCGGCCGGGCATACCCCCAGGAGGGCGACTGGCTGACCGCCGACGGGACGCGGCGGCTCATCGCGATGCGCAACAACGTGCTGAGCGGTCCCGACGGGCGCCCGTTCGGGGTGGCCACCGTGGGCCTCGACGTCACCGAGCAGCGGCGCCGCGAGGAGGCGCTGGCCCAGCGGGCGCGCACCGACCGGCTCACCGGCATCCCGAACCGGCACACGTTCTTCGAGGAGCTCGGCCGGCGGCTCGCGCAGCAGGACGGGGTGCCCTGCGGCGTCCTGTTCTGCGACCTCGACGGGTTCAAGGTGGTCAACGACGTGCACGGGCACGCGGTGGGCGACGCCGTGCTCGCCGAGGTGGCCGCCCGGCTGCAGGCCGCGGCCGGGGGCGACGACGTCGGCGCCCGGTTCGGCGGGGACGAGTTCGTGGTGCTGTGCCCCGGCTGCGAGGAGGACGACGTCGCCGAGCTGGCCGCGCGGGTGCGCGAGCGGGTGACCGCGCCGGTGCCCACGGTGGCGGGCGCGCTGCGGGTGGGGGTGAGCGTCGGCGGTGCGGTCGGCCGGGCGGGCGACGCGCCCGACGAGGTGGTCGCGCGCGCCGACCGGGCGATGTACGGCGCCAAGACCCGCCAGCGCCGCCGCTCCGAGCGCTGACTCAGCGGCGGGGGCGCCCGATCCCCGTGGCGTAGAGGACCGCGAGCACCGCGCCCGACGGGGCGAGCCAGATGAACCACGGGTAGACCGGGCCGCCGTTGCCCAGCGAGACCAGCAGCCAGACGACGACGTTCACCGCCACCACGCTCGCCCACACCGTGGTGAGCACCCGCATCGTGGTGCCGCCCGGGGTGGTGGAGAAGACGCGGTGCCGCGGGGCCGGGGGCGGCGGGGGCGGCGGCTCGGGCAGGTCGAGGGTCACCCGCTGCAGCTCGCCGCGGGTGCGGGCGGCCCACACCGCCTGCAGGCGCTCGTCGAACTCGTGCAGGTCGAGCTGGCCCGCCCCGACCGCGCGGCGCAGCCGCTCTTGCACGGCGGCCCGCTCGACATCGGACACCCGCAGCTGCTCGGCGCGCACCGGCTCACCCATGTGCCGATCGTGGCACCGCGGTCCACCCCCGCGGGTCCACCGATCGGTGGTCCCGCCTCCCGCCCGGAGTCAGGGGCCAATAGCGCTACGAGGGCCCCCGCCCGGGCCGGCGGCGGGGTCAGTCGGTGAGGGCGCGGAGCAGGCGGGCGAGCTGGGCGCGGTCGTCCGGCGACAGGCGGGCCAGCAGCTCGCGGCTGTCCGCCGCCCGGGCGGCGTCGACCTCCGCCCGCACCCTCAGCCCCTCCTCGGTGGCCCGCAGGACGACGGCGCGCCGGTCGGCCGGGTCGGGGGTGCGCTCCACCAGGCCGCGGGCCTGCAGCGCGTCGGCGACCTCGGTGGCCGAGCGGGGGGCGATGCGCAGCGCCTCGGCGAGGTCGGACAGCCGGGTGCCGTCGCGGCCGGCCACCACCCGCAGCGCCCGTGCGTGGTGCGGCGTGAGGTCCCACGGGGCGAGCGCGTCGAGCCAGCGCCGCCGCTGGGTGCGGGCGGCGCGCATGAGCAGGTCGACCACGGCCGCGTCGTCGTCCCGGGAATGCGCCGCCATACCCTGAGGTTACCGGACCGTGAGGTAGCCTCAACAACCGGAGGTGGTCGCCATCGACGAGGGACCCATGGGCCGCGGCAGCGGCTCCGGCGGGCGGTCGGGCCGCGCCGTCGACCCCGCGGACCGCGCGCAGCTGGAGCGCGCGCCGGTCCCGCTGCGCCGCGTGACGGCGCTGTTCCGCCCGTACCGCTGGCAGGTCGCGACCGTCGTCGTGCTGATCGTCAGCTCCTCGGCCGTCGCGCTCGCGACGCCGTTCCTGGTGCGCCTGGTCATCGACGAGGCCATCCCGCGGCAGGACGTCAACCTGCTCGTCCTGGCCGTCGCCGGGATGGTCGCCGTCACCGCGCTCACCGCCGTCCTGGGCGTCCTGCAGACGTGGCTGTCCACGACCGTGGGGCAGCGGGTCATGCACGGCCTGCGCACCGCCGTCTTCACCCACCTGCAGCGCCAGTCGCTGGGCTTCTTCACCCGCACCCGCGGGGGAGAGGTGCAGTCGCGGCTGACCAACGACATCGGCGGCATGCAGTCGGTGGTCACCTCGACGGCGACGTCGCTGGCGGCCAACGCCACCACCGTCGTCGGCACCGTGGTCGCCATGGTCGCGCTGTCGTGGCGGCTGTCCCTGCTCTCGCTGGTCGTGCTGCCGCCGGCGATCGCGCTGACCCGCAAGGTCGCGCGGATGCGGCGGGCGGTCACCGCGCAGCGGCAGCGGCACCTCGCCGACCTGCACGGCCAGGTCGAGGAGGGGCTCAGCGTCAGCGGCGTGCTCCTCGGCAAGACGCTGGGCGCCGGCCCCGCCGCCTCCCGGCGGTTCGCCGCGACGTCGGAGGACCTCGTCGGCCTCGAGGTGCGCTCCCAGCTGGCCGGCCGCTGGCGGATGGCCACGATGAGCATCGTCTTCGCCGGCATCCCGGCGCTGATCTACCTGTTCGCCGGCCTGCCGGCGACCTCCGGCGGGATGACGATCGGCACGCTGGTCGCCTTCACCACGCTGCAGGGCGCGCTGTTCCGCCCGCTCATGGGCCTGCTCGACGTCGGCGTCACCGTGACCAGCTCGATGGCCCTGTTCAGCCGGGTGTTCGAGTACCTCGACCTGCCGGTGGAGATCGACGACCCGGCCACCCCGGTCGGGCTCGACCCCGCCGCCGTCCGCGGCGAGGTGCGGTGGGAGGGCGTCGGGTTCACCTACCCCGACGGCGCCCGGCCCGCGCTCTCCGGCGTCGACGTGACCGTCCCCGCCGGCACGACGCTCGCGCTGGTCGGCGAGACCGGCTCGGGGAAGTCGACGATGGCCTCGCTGGTCGCCCGGCTCGCCGACCCCACCACCGGCCGGGTGAGCATCGACGGCGTCGACCTGCGCCACCTGCGGCTGGCCACGCTCGCGCAGGTGGTCGGCGTCGTCTCGCAGGAGACCTACCTGCTGCACACCACCGTGCGGGAGAACCTGCGGCACGCCCGCCCCGGCGCCACCGACGCCGAGATCGAGGCGGCGGCCCGACGGGCGCAGGTGCACGACGTGATCGCCGCGCTCCCCGACGGCTACGACACCGTCGTCGGTGCCCGCGGGCACCGGTTCTCCGGCGGGGAGAAGCAGCGCCTGGCCATCGCCCGCTTGCTGCTGCGCGACCCGCGGGTGCTGGTCCTCGACGAGGCCACCAGCGCGCTCGACACCGCCACCGAGCGCGCGGTGCAGGCGGCGCTGGACGAGGCCCGCCGCGGCCGGACGACGATCACCATCGCCCACCGGCTGTCCACGGTGCGGCACGCCGACCGGATCGTCGTGCTCGACGCCGGCCGGGTGGTCGAGTCCGGCACGCACGCCGAGCTCGTGGCCCGCGGCGGCCGCTACGCGGAACTGGTCGCCGCCGGCGACGACGCGCAGGACCTGCTCGCCGCCTGACCCGGCGCCCGCGCGGAGGCCGGGGACGGTCCGCCCGTCCCCGGCCGGGCCGGTTCCCCCGCCGGGGTCAGTCGCGCCGGCCGTGCGCGGCGACCGACAACGGCTCCCAGCGCCGCCACTCGGCGAGCCGGGACTCGTAGTCGCGGGTGGCGATGGCCAGCGGGCCGTCGCCGAGGAACACGCGCAGCGGGGGCTCGTCGGCGTCGACGAGCTGCAGGACGGCGTCGCGGGTGGCGACCGGGTCGCCGGGGTTCCCGGCGCGCGCCCTCCGCTGCTCCGCGGCCTTCTCGCGGAAGGCGTCGTAGGCCGGGTCCGGCGTCGCGTGCCTCGCGGACGAGCCGCCCCAGTCGGTGCCGTAGGCGCCGGGCTCGATGATCGTCACCCGGATCCCGAAGTAGGCGACCTCGGCGGCCAGCGACTGGCTGAACGCCTCGAGCGCCCACTTGGACGCGTTGTAGATCCCGATGTTCGGGAAGGCGCTGATCCCGCCGATCGAGGACACCTGCAGCACGTGGCCCGAGCCCTGCGCCCGCATGACCGGCAGCGCGGCCTGGGTGACCCACAGGGCGCCGAACACGTTGGTCTCGAACTGGGCGCGGGCCTCGGCCTCGGAGACCTCCTCGACCATGCCGAACTGGCCGTAGCCGGCGTTGTTGACGACGACGTCGAGGCGGCCGAACCGCTCGGCGGCCTGCCGGACGGCGGCGACGTCGGCCTCGCGGTCGGTGACGTCGAGCCGCAGCGGCAGGACGGCGTCGCCGAAGCGCTGCACCAGGTCGTCGAGGGTGGCGGTGTCGCGGGCGGTGGCGGCCACGGTGTCGCCGCGCTCGAGGGCGGCGATCGCCCACTCGCGGCCGAACCCGCGGGACGCGCCGGTGATGAACCAGGTCTTGGGCATGCCGGCGGCAGCGCGGCCGCCGGGCGGGATGTTCCCGGCCGGGGGCTCAGCGCCGGGAGCGCCGGACGCTCTTCACCCCGTACATGGCCATGTCGGCGCGGTTCATGACGCTGTCGGGGTCGTCGCCGGGGCCGCCGGTCGCCGTCCCGGTGCTCACGCCGATCCGCACCACCTCGCCGGCGACGTCGAGCGGCTCGCGCACGGCCGCCTCGATGCGCCGGGCCCGCCCGGCCGCGGCGTCGGCGTCCAGGCCGCGGGAGACGACGACGAACTCGTCGCCGCCGAGCCGGGCGACCACGTCGTCCGGGCCGGCCAGGTCCCGCAGCCGCCCGGCGACGGCGACGAGCAGCCGGTCACCGGCGGCGTGGCCGAAGCGGTCGTTGACGCCCTTGAAGCCGTCGAGGTCGCAGAACACCAGGCTGCACCCGTCGCCGGTCTCGACGTGCAGCCGCGCGGCGAGGACGGCGAACAGGGCGCTGCGGTTGGCCAGGCCGGTGAGCGGGTCGGTGACCGCCTGCCGGCGCACCTGGGCCTCCCGCTCGCGGTGGGCGGTGACGTCGATGCCGACGAAGGCGATCGCGTAGGGGGTCCCGTCCTCGCGGGTCAGCACGCTGGTCTGCAGCTCGATGCGCCGCCGGTCGCCGTCGCCGGTGAGCCAGTCGACCTCGCCGGGGATGGATGGGCGGCCGGAGACCACCATCGCCATCGCGGCCCGGGCGAGCTCCACCTCCTCGGGGATGGTGACCACCTCCCAGAACGGCAGGCCGACGAGCTCCTCGCGTCTGCGTCCGGCGAAGCGCTGCAGCGCGGGGTTGGCCAGCAGGACGCGGCCGCCGTCGTCGCAGACGAGGACCAGGGCGGCGGTGGCCTCCAGCGTGGCGCGGGCCAGGCCGTCGAGGGCGGTGGAGGTCACGGAGACCGTCGCCGTCCGCGGGGTGCCGCCGGACGGGGACGGCCGTCGGGATGCGTGCACGGTCGGTCTCCTCGGGAGAGCTGCTGTCCCCCTCTCCATCGGCCCCGGGACGCCGTTCCTCGAGCGCGCATCCCCCGTCGGGGGTGCCCGCGCCCTACGGTGGCGGCGTGCTCGACGGCCCGGTGGGCTTCCGCCCGCTGACCCGCGCCGACCTGCCGCTGCTGGGTCGCTGGCTGGAGGAGCCGCTGGTCGCCCGCTGGTGGGCGCACGAGACGACACCGGAGGCGCTGGAGGCCGACTTCGGGCCGTGCATCGACGGCACCGACCGCGCCGAGGTGCTGCTCGCGCTGGCCGACGGCCGGCCGTTCGGGCTGGTGCAGCGGTACCGGATCGCCGACTTCCCGGAGTACGTCGACGAGCTCATGCCGGTGGTGGCGGTGCCGCCGCGCGCGCTGTCGATCGACTACCTCATCGGCGAGCCCGGCGTCCGCGGCGGGGGTGCGGGCGCGGCGATGCTGCGGGCGTTCGTGGCGGAGAGCTGGGCGGCGCACCCGGAGGCCGACGCCGTCCTCGTGCCGGTGGCCGCGGGCAACGTCGCGTCGTGGCGGGCTCTGGAGCGGGCCGGGTTCACCCGCGTCGCGGAGGGCCCGCTGACCCCGGACAACCCGGTCGACCCGCCCGACCACGTCGTCTACCTGCTGCGCCGGCCGCCTGGGCTGCGGGGTGCCTGAGCTGCGGGGTGTCTGAGCTGCGGGGCGCCTGAGCTGCGGGGTGCCTGAGCCGGCTGGTGCGCGCGTCGGGGTCCTCAGGCGGGCTGGCGCTCCGCGGGCCGGGGTGCGGGGACGGCGGGGGCCACCGGGGACAGCGCCTCCGGCGGGCCGGGGCGGCCGAAGTACCAGCCCTGGCCGAGGTCGACGCCGAGGTCGCGCAGCCGCGCGGCCTCCTCCGCCGTCTCGATGCCCTCGGCGACCACCTTCACGCCGCACCCGTGGCCGAAGCTGACCAGCGACTCGACGAGCTTGGACAGCACCGGGTCGGTGTGCAGGCCGCTGACGATGCTGCGGTCCATCTTGATGACGTCGGGGTTCGTGACCACGATGTGCCGCAGCGAGGAGAAGCCGGCGCCGACGTCGTCGATGGCCAGCCGCATCCCCGCCGCGCGGAACGGCACCAGCGCGGTGGTCAGCGCGTCGTAGTCCTCGACCGGGTCGTGCTCGGAGAGCTCGAGCAGGACGCGGTCCAGCGGCAGGCCGGCCAGCAGCGCCGCGAACCCCGGCGTCAGCAGGGTCTGCGGGGACACGTTCATCGCCACGTAGCCGCCCACCCGGTCCAGGTGCGCGGCCGCGCCGCGGAGGGCGAGCAGCTCGACCTCGTGCCCGCGGCCGACGCTGTGCGCCTCCTCGAAGACGACGTCGGGGCCCTTGCCCCACTCGCGCGGGAAGCGGCTGAGCGCCTCGGCGCCCACCCGGACGCCGGTGGCCAGGTCGACGATCGGCTGCAGGACGACACTCGGGCCGCCGGCGGCGACCAGCGGGTCGAGCCGGGCGTCGATGTCGTCGCGGCGCTGCTGCTCGCGGATCTCCGGCTCGATGATCACCGAGGCGGCGGAGGCGAGGACCTTCATGAGCGCCTCGTCGCGGCCGGTCAGCTCCTTGTCGGAGGTGAAGCCGAACGCGCAGAAGGTGCCGTAGAGCGAGCCGTCGGACAGCGTCACCGGCGTCGAGACGTAGCTGCGGATGCGGGGGATGCGCGCCGACGGCAGCGACATCGCCAGCGGGTAGCGCTTCACGTCGTCGATGACGGCGGGCAGCTTCCCGTCGAGGATCGCCTGGCAGAACGAGGTGTCCTGGGCGACCTTCGCCTTCTCCTGCACGAGCACCGGCACCCGGGTGTCGACCACCTCGAGGTGCTGCGTGGTGCCGTCGAGCCGGCTGAGGAACGCCACGCTCATGTGCAGCGACTTCCTCGCCGTGTGCAGCAGGTCGGCGATCTGCTGCTCGGCGTCCGTGCGCTGTCGGGCCATCGGTGCTCCTCGTCCGTGAGGGTGACGTCCCCCCATCGGCACCGGTTGCGCGCAACTGGAGCGCACGCCCCGGGACTCGCCCGGACCTCACCCGGACCGATGAGTCGCGGCCCCGGCCGCCGTCTGTCCCTCCGACAGCCCCGCTCCCCAGGAGGACCCGATGCGCGCGCTCACCGTCACCACGTTCCTGACCCTCGACGGCGTCGCCCAGGCGCCGGGCGGCCCGGAGGAGGACACCTCCGGCGGCTTCCCGTACGGCGGGTGGCTGGTGCCCTTCTTCGACGAGCGCCTCGGTGCGCAGATGGACGCCTGGTTCGCGCCCGCCGAGGACTTCCTGCTCGGCCGCGGGACGTACGAGATCTTCGCCCAGCACTGGCCGCACGTGGACCCCACCGGCGACGCGGTCGCCACGGCGCTGCAGACCAAGACCAAGCACGTGGCCTCGCGGACGCTGACCTCGCTGGAGTGGTCCACCGCCCGGCTGCTCGACGGCGACGTGCCCGCCGCCGTCCGCGCGCTCAAGGCCGCCGACGGCGGGGAGCTGCAGGTGCACGGCTCGATCGGGCTGGCGCAGACCCTGCTGGCCGAGGACCTCGTCGACGAGCTGCGCACCGTCGTGTTCCCCGTGGTCCTCGGGCGGGGCAAGCGGCTGTTCGAGGGCGGCGCGGCACCGCGGACGTGGCGGACGGTCTCCTCCGAGGTCACGACCACCGGGGCGGTCATGTCCGCGCACCGGCGGGACGGCGAGGTGGCCACGGGCGCCTTCGGGCTCGAGTACGAGGACGCCACGTCGGTTTGATCCTCGTACTGACTGGTGTACGGTCCTGACGCCTCGGTTGGACGGTCCAACCGACGCCTCAGGAGGAACCGTGGACCTCGCCGCCACCACCGCCCTCGTCACCGGCGCCAACCGGGGGCTCGGCCGGGCGTTCGCCCTCGAGCTGCTCGCCCGCGGCGCCACCGTGTACGCCGGGGCGCGCGACCCCGACGCCGTCGACCTGCCCGGCGCGAAGGCGGTGGCCCTGGACGTGACCGACCCGGCGTCGGTCGCGGCGGCGGCCGCGGCCACCGGCGACGTGACGCTGCTGGTGAACAACGCCGGCATCGACTCCCGGGTCGACCTGCTCACCGGCGACCTCGCCGACGTGCAGCGCGAGCTGGACGTCAACTACCTGGGCCCGCTCGCCGTCACCCGGGCCTTCCTGCCGCAGCTGCCGGCCGGCGGCGGGGTGCTCAACGTGCTCTCCGCGCTGTCCTGGCTGGCCTTCCCAGGCACCGGCGCCTACTGCGCGTCGAAGTCGGCGGCGTGGGCGATGACCAACGCGCTGCGCCAGCAGCTCGCGCCCCGCGGGATCCGCGTGACGGCGCTGCACGTCGGCTACGTGGACACCGACATGACCGCCGGCATCGACGCCCCCAAGTCCGCCCCGGCCGACGTCGTCCGTGCCGCGCTCGACGGCGTCGCGGCCGGCGCGCACGAGGTCCTGGCCGACGACGTCAGCCGCCGGGTGCAGGCCGGCCTGGCCGGCGGCGTCGCGGCGCTGTACCCCGCGCTGCCGGCGGTGGCGTCGTGACCGCCGTCGTGGCCCCGGGCGTCGTGGGGTCGGGCGCTCAGGACGTCGTCGCTGGTGACGTCCTCGCGCCGACGCTGGTGGTGGACCCGAGCTGGCGGTCGTTCACGCACGTCCAGGGCGGGCTCGTGACCGGGCACCTGCTGGCCGCGGCGGCCGACGCCACCGGCGCCGCGCCGCGGACCGTCTCCGCCCACCTGCTGGCCGGCGTCGAGCCGGGTGTGCCGGCGGTCGTGGGGGCGGTGCTCGACCGGGCCGGCACGACCGGGAGCGTGCGCGCCACGCTGCACCAGGCGGGCCGGCTCGCCGCCGTCGCCCAGGTGCTCACGGTCGCCCGGCCGCCGGTCCCGGGGCCGTCCGTGCCGGTCCCGCCCGTGGCCGAGGGGGTGCCGTTCGCGCTGCCGCGGGACCTGGTGCCGATCGCCGACCACACGGCGATCCGCGCCCTGGGGACGTCGCGCCCGCTCGCCGGCGGGGACGAACCCCGGCTGACCGCGTGGGTGCGCATCGACGGCGACCTCCCGCCGCTGGTCCAGCTCGGCGTCCTGCTCGACGCGCTGCCTCCGTCGCTGTTCGCCGTCCGCACGGCCCCCGCGGCGATGCCGACCGTGGAGCTCACCGCGCACCTGGCCGGCCCGCCGCCGGCGACGGGCGCGTGGGTGCTGGTCGACCAGGTGACCACCTGGGCCGACGACGCCGTCGCCGTCGACGAGGCGGAGCTGCGCACGGAGGACGGCGCGCTGGTGGCCCGCGCCCGCCAGACCCGGCGGCTGCTCTCGCGCTGAGGGGCCGCGCTGACCGGGCTCGCGCTGAGCGGGCTCGCGCTGAGCGGGCCCGCGGTGAGCGGGCACCCGGGTCTCAGCCCTCGAGCAGGCCGGCCTCGTGGGCGAGGATCGCAGCCTGCGTCCGGTTGGCCAGGTCGAGCTTGGTGAGCAGCCGGGAGACGTAGGTCTTCACGGTGGCCTCGCTGACGAACAGCCGGCCCGCCAGCTCGGCGTTGGAGCCGCCGCTGCCGAGCAGGACGAGCACCTCGCGCTCACGGTCGGAGAGGGCGGCCACCCGCTGCAGCGCCTCCGCCCGCCGCGGGGTGGCCCGGCTGCCGACGTAGGAGGCGATGAGCCCGGCGGTGACGGCGGGGGAGAGGGTCGCCGTCCCGTCGGCCACCGCCCGGACGGCGGCCGCGATCTGCCGCGGCGGGGTGTCCTTGAGCAGGAACCCCGCCGCCCCGGCGGCCAGCGCCGCGTAGACGTACTCGTCGACGTGGAAGGTGGTCAGGACGGCGACCTGCGGCGGGTCGGGCAGGGCGAGGATCGCGCGGGTGGCGGCCAGCCCGTCCATGCCGGGCATGCGGACGTCGGTGAGCACGACGTCGGGCCGCAGCTCGCGCGCCGCGGCCACCCCCGCGGCGCCGTCGCCGGCCTCCCCGACGACGTCCATGTCCCCGGCGGCCTCGAGGACCGTGCGCAGGCCGAAGCGCACCAGCTCCTCGTCGTCGACCAGCAGCACCCGGATGCGGCGCCCGTCCCCGGTCACGCGGGCAGCTCCGCCTCGACGCAGAAGCCGCCGTCGAGGCGCGGCTCGGCGCTCAGTCGCCCGCCGAGGGTGCGCACCCGCTCGCCGAGCCCGATCAGGCCGAAGCCGCCGCCGGGCACCGGCTCCGCCGCGCGGGCGGGCGGGCCGTTGACCACCCGCACGTGCAGCTCGTCCGGACGGCGCTCGACGGTGACCTGCACCGGCGCGTCGGGGGCGTGCCGCCCGGCGTTGGTGAGCGACTCCTGCACGATGCGGTACGCCGCCCGGCCGACGACGGGGTCGACCGGGGCGGTCCCCTCCGCGGGGCCGGTCCAGCCCACGTCCATGCCGGCCTCCCGCGCGGAGGCCACCAGGCGCGGCAGCTCGGGCAGGCCGGGCTGCGGCCCGAGCGGCGCGGCCTCGTCGACCTCCCCGGCGCGCAGCACCCCGACCATCTGCCGCAGCTCCTCGAGTGCCTGCCGCCCCGCCGTCTGCACCTGCCCGGCCAGCTGCTCCACCCGGTCCGGGTCGGCGGCGGCCACCTCGATCGCGCCGGCCTGCAGCACCATCAGGCTCACCCGGTGCCCGACGGCGTCGTGCATCTCGCGGGCGATGCGGGTGCGCTCGGCCAGCACCGCGGCCGACGCCAGCCGCTCCCGCTCGGCCTCGGCGCGCGCGGCCCGCTCGCGCAGCGCGGCGAGCAGCTGGGCGCGGGTGCGCTGCCAGATGCCGAGCGCCGCGGGCAGCACGAGGGCGATGGCCACCCCGCCGAGGGCGCCCACCGCCTCGTCCGGCGTCCCGATCGCCCAGGGCTGCACGAGCGCGACCGTCCCGAGGACGCCGGCGGCCGCGCGCACCGGCCAGCGGCCCTCGTAGCGGCCGACCGCGTAGGCGGTGAGCAGCATGCCGACCACCAGCGCCGGGACCAGCACCCCGAGGACCGCGCTGACGACGAAGGGCACCACCGGCGCCGACCGGCGGAACAGGAACAGGGTGGCGACCAGCAGCAGGCCGCCGACGAGCAGGACGGCGTCCGCGGTCAGCCGCGCCTCCGGGGTGACGACGCCGACCGTCACCGTGCCGGCGCCCAGCAGCGCGACGAACGCCTCGAAGCCGATGCTGCGCGCGCGCAGGCCCGGCCACACGCGCTGCCGGGACCCCATGGGCGGAGCGTAGGTCGGCCGGCGGCGTCCGCGGGTCGTCCGTCCGGCGCGGCCCCGTGTCCACGCCCGGACGACACGGCGACGCCGTCCGTCGACCCGGATCGGCCGCCTCCGGCCGACGCGGGACCCGCCCCCGGGCGGCAGGTTCTCCGGTGACCGCAGCGAGAGCCCGGAGGCAGTGATGATCGAGGTCAGCGGACTGACCAAGCAGTACGGCGCCCGGACCGTCGTCGACGACGTGTCCTTCACCCTCGAGCCCGGCACGGTGACCGGCTTCCTCGGGCCCAACGGCGCGGGCAAGACGACGACGATGCGGATGATGACCGGCCTCGTGCCGGCGACCGCGGGCAGCGCCTCCTTCGACGGACGGGCCTACCCCGGTCTGCCGAACCCGGGCGCCGTCGTCGGCACCCTGCTCGACGCCTCCGCCGTCCACCCCGGGCGCACCGGCCGGACGCACCTGCGGCTGCTCGCCTCGGTCGTCGGCGTGCCGGCGGCACGGGTGGAGGAGGTGCTCGGGATGGTCGGGCTCACCGCGGCGGCCGGCCGGCGCATCGGCGGCTACTCGCTCGGCATGCGGCAGCGGCTGGGCATCGCCGGGGCGCTGCTGGCCGACCCGCCGGTGCTGGTCTTCGACGAGCCGGCCAACGGCCTGGACCCCGAGGGCATCCGCTGGATGCGCGACCTGCTGCGCGGCCACGCGGCCCGCGGCGGCACGGTGCTGCTGTCCTCGCACCTGCTCGGCGAGGTGGAGTCGACCGTCGACCGGCTGCTCGTCATCGGCGCCGGGCGGGTGGTGGCCGACGGCCCGGTGGGCGACCTGCTCGGCGGCGACGGCGCCGCGGTGCGCGCCACCGATCCCGCGGCGCTGGCCCGGGCGCTCGAGACGGCCGGGTTCCACGTGCAACACGGGTCCGACGGCGCCCTCGTGGTGCCGGGCGCCGAGCCGGGCCAGGTCGGCGCGGTCGCCGCGGCGGCCGGCCTCGTGCTCACCGACCTGCGCCCCGTCCGCCGCGGCATCGAGGACCTGTTCTTCCAGCTCACCGCCGCGGCCTGAGCCCTCCCCCCGCCCGTCCCGACTCTCCCCGCGGCGATCCCGACTCCTTCCGCGCCCGACCCGACCCCCCTCCCTGGAGACCGTCATGGCCACCGTCCTGCCCGCCGACCTCCCCGCCCGGGGCGCTCCTCCCGCCGCGTCCCCATCCGGCGCCCGTCCGCCCGTCCGCTCCGGGGCGCCGTCGGCCGCCACGCTGGTCGGCGTCGAGGTCCGCAAGTCGCTGTCCACCCGCTCGGGCCGGTCGCTGGCCGCGGCGGCCGCCCTCCTCGCGCCGGCCGCGACCGCGCTGATCGCGTCCGCCAGCACCGAGGACCTGGGGTCGGTCACCGGCCCGATCGGCGTGATGGGGATGCTCACCGGCCTGGTCCTGGTCGCCCTCGGCGTGCTGTCCACCGCGGGGGAGTGGAGCCACCGGACCGTGCAGACGACCTACCTGCTCGTCCCGCGCCGGGGCCGGGTGCTGGCGGCCAAGGCGGCGGCCGTCGGGCTGCTCGGTGCGGTGCTGGCGGCGGTGTCCGCGGCGCTCGTCACCGGCGCTCTGGCGCTGCTCGCCGGCGACGTGTCCTGGGACGGCACCGGGCGCGCGCTCGGGGTGGTCGTCGCCGCGGGCGCGGTGTTCGCGCTGGTCGGCGCCGGGGTCGGCGCGGCGCTGGCCAACACCCCGGCCGCGCTGACGTCCTTCTACCTGGTCGTCCTCGGCGTGCTGCCGCTGGTGCGCACCTTCAAGCCGGAGGTCGGCTCGAGGCTCGACCCGGCCGAGGCCGTGCTCACCCTCGCGCAGGGCGGAACCCCGACGCAGTCCCTGCTGGTCCTCGCCGGCTGGCTGGGAGTCAGCCTGGCCGCCGGGGCCGTCGTCACCCGCCGCCGCGCGGTGGCCTGACCGACGACGTCCCGTCCAGGGTGGCCGGAGCCGCTGCTCCGGCCACCCTGGGCGCGTCCTCGTCCGGCTCCCCACGGGCTCCGGCGCGATGTGCGGGCGCGCGTTCCCGCGGGAACGCCGGGCGGATCAGGCCGCCCGTCCGCCGCGTTCGGCTGCGAGCCGGCGCTCCAGGTCGCGGTTGCCGAGCAGCACCCCGACGACGTAGCCCAGGTCCATCCGCTCCCCGCCGACCGCGAGCGTCCCGGGCAGCTGCCGGTCCCCACCGGGCAGCAGCCGCAGGACGCTCCCGCGCTCGGCGTCCGGGGCCGCGGCATCGAGGAGCTCGACGCCCGCCTCGACGCCCGCGGTGAAGGCGGTGTCGCCACGGGCCCACACCCGGCGGCCGTCCGGTGTGACGGCGACCAGTTCGCCGCCGCGCCGGCTCATCCGCAGGTCGAGGTCGTGCGCGAGGCCGTGGTCGGCGTCGCAGAGGAGCGCCATGTTGTCGATGTCGGTGCTCCCGCCGGCCGACCAGGGCCGCCGATGGTGGGCGTGCAGCCGCTCGGGGCGGGTCTCGGGGCAGCCCGGCCGGATGCACCCGCCGTCGCGCCGCACGAGCGCCCGGCGCTGAGCCCGGGTGGCCAGACGCCGCGCCCGGCCGACGGCCAGCGGTTCGCGGTCCCGCTCGAGCATCGTGACGACGGTGGCCTCACAGAGCATCCGGCGGACCTGGCTGCCGTGCAGGGCCGGCCCGTTCTCCAGGTAGGCGCGACCCGCTGCGGCGTCGTCGGCGAGCACGGCGGCGTCGACGTGCACGACCACCTCGCGTCGTGGCGGGTCGCCGGCCCGGCGGTCGGCCTCCGGTGCGGCGGCGCCCAATCGGGCCACGGCGGCGCAGCGGCGCTCGGCCGTCCGCTCCCGCGCCAGCGCGACCTCGTCGAGCGGCTCGTCGTCGGTCCGGCTCCCCGCGCTGTCGGAGGTCCCGCCGTCCGGAGTGATGCCGTCCTCCGCGGTGGTGGCCGCCGCTGCGGCGGCCGCTCGCTTGGCGGCGGCCCGGTCGCGGCGAGCGTCGCGCTCGGCCGGCGAGTCGATCCCGGTGAGGAAGGCCGCGCCCTGCTCGGGATCGAGGCGCATGCGCACGACCAGCATCCCGTCGTCGTCCCACCAGTACTCGAAGCGCCGCTTCTCGCGGACGGTGCCGGCCTCGACCGCGTCGGAGCGGCGCCACCCCCGGACCACCCGCTCCACCTGCGCGGCGGTGGCCTCGCGCGCGAGATCGAGCAGAGCCGCCTCGGTCTCGGGGGCCGCGACGCGGGTCATGGCGCGGACCTTGGAGTAGGACAGCCGGCCGGCGGTGAAGGCGCCGCGGATCCCGGGCAGCGTGGTGAGGGCACGGGCGACCCGGACGTGCTCGCGTGCGGTGCCCGGGGACAGCCCGCACTGCCAGGCCAGCCAGTGCGCGCACGACCGGAGACCGTGGCCCGCCCAGCCCTCGCGCCGGTCGAACTGGGCGATGAGCAGCAGCCACTCCGCCGTGGCGGCGGCCAGCCGGACGGCGGCGCCGGTGATGCGCTCGGCGAGCTCGTCGAGCGGCAGTTCCGTCTCGGCGGCGGGATGGTGCTCGGTCACGGCGTCCTCCTCGAACGTGTGTTCGGGACGCTAGACCCAGCCACTGACAGAACCGCAGCTCAGCGGCCTGAGGGCGTTCCCGCAGGAACGCCGTCGGGTGGGACCGTGCTGCGGGGAGGCGTTCCCGCGGAAACGCGCTGAGCCCTTGGTGTGATGCGCAGAGCCCCCGGCGTCAGGAGGGGAGCGGTCCGAGCGTGGCGGTGCCGGTGATCGACGCCGGCCCGCCGACCGCGCCCGCCGACAGCGACCACCGCTCCCCGTCGGCCCGGCCGGTCGCCCGGACGGCCGTGCCCACGTACACCGGGCGGGCCAGCCGGTGGGTGGAGGACGTGACGGACCGGTCCGGAGCGGACCTCTCCGACATGGCGCGGCGCGGGACCTCCAGGAGCAGCAGCGCCAGCAGCGGGCCGTGCACGACCAGCCCGGGATGGCCCTCGACGCCGGTGGCGTACGGCGCGTCGTAGTGGATGCGGTGCGCGTTGTAGGTCAGCGCACTGAAGCGGAACAGCAGCGCCTCGTCGGGGACCAGGTCCACCGAGGTGTCGCCGTCCACGCCCGGCACCCCGGCACCCGCCGGCGCCGGTGAGGACCCGCCCGGCTGGGAGCGGTAGACGACGTCCTGCTCTTCGATGAGCAGCAGCCGCCCCGCCGAGCGGAACTCGCTGCGCACCGTGACCAGCAGCATCTCGCCACTGCGCCCGGCCTTGACCTCGCAGCGGGCCAGCGACGACGTCCGCTCCACCGTCGAGCCCACGACCAGCGGGGCGACGGCCTCGAACCGGCCGCCGGCGATCATCCGGCGCCGGTGCGGTAGCGGCGGCAGGAAGTGGCCTTCTCGCGGGTGGCCGTCCTCGCCGAGGTCGGCGGTGGCCGGCCGCTCGACAAAGGTGAACCAGTGCCAGCCCAGCGGCAGCGGGTCGCCCTCCGCGGGCGCGTCGGCGGGGCGGTCGAGCAGCGCCGCGAAGGCCGCCGCGGGCCCGGGCGCGACGACGGCGGTGTCGGTGACCGGGCCGGGTGACCAGCCCTCGACGGCGGCGGCGAGCGGGCTCACCGGCCCATCGTGCCGGGTGTGACGCCGCCCGCACCCCGGAAGAACGCGGCCCCGCGCGGTGTCGGAACCTCCCGTGGACCTGTTCTCCCCCGTGACCCTCGGCGACCTCGAGCTCGCCAACCGCGTGGCCATGGCGCCCCTGACCCGCATGCGCTCCGGCAGCTCCGGCGTCCCCGGCGACCTCGTCGTCGAGCACTACGCGCAGCGCGCCTCCATCGGCCTGATCGTCACCGAGGGCACCTATCCCGTCCACGAGTCGCAGGCGTTCGTCGGCCAGCCCGGCATCGTCACCGACGAGCAGGTCGCCGGCTGGCGCCGCGTCGCCGACGCCGTGCACGCCCGCGGCGGCCGGATCGTCATGCAGGTGATGCACGGCGGCCGCGTCACCCACCCCGACGTCAACGGCGGCCGCCGCGTCGTCGCCCCGAGCGCCATCGCCATCCAGGGCGAGGGCCACACCGAGAAGGGCAAGCAGGCCTACCCGGTGCCGCACGCCCTCACCACCGACGAGGTCCGCGACGTCGTCCGCGACTTCGCGCGCGCCGCCGAGCGGGCCCGCGAGGCCGGCCTCGACGGCGTCGAGATCCACGGCGCCAACGGCTACCTGCTGCACGAGTTCCTCTCGCCGGCCTCCAACGTCCGCGACGACGTGTACGGCGGCTCCCCGGAGAACCGCGCCCGGCTCGTGGTCGAGGTGGTCACCGCGGTCGCCGAGGCGATCGGCGCCGGGCGCGTCGGGCTGCGCACTTCGCCCGAGCACGACATCCAGGACGCCCTCGAGACCGACCGCGACGACGTCCTCGCCACCTACGGCGCGCTGCTCGACCAGCTGCGCCCGCTGGGCCTGGCCTACCTCTCCGTGCTGCACCGCGAGCCGGCCGGCGACCTGGTGCAGGAGCTGCGCCGCCGGTTCGGCGGGCACCTCATGGCCAACAGCGGCTTCGGCAGCGTGACCACCCGCGAGGAGGCGCTGGCGCTCATCGAGGCCGCGCACGCCGACGTCGTCGCGGTCGGCCGGGCGGCGATCGCCAACCCCGACCTGGTCGAGCGCTGGGCCGGCGAGCACCCGGAGAACGAGATCCGGTCGCACCTGTTCTACGCGTCCGGCGCCGAGGGCTACACCGACTACCCGGCGCTGCGCGCGGGCTAGCCGGCCGCCTCGTCGCCGGCCCCGACCACCCGGCCGTCCGACAGCCGCACCACCCGGTCGGCCGCCGCGACGACCAGGGGGTCGTGGCTGGCGACGAGCACCCCGGTGCCCGCGTCGGCGCACGCGCGCAGCACGCCCAGCACGTGCACCGACAGCTCCTGGTCGAGCCGGCCGGTCGGCTCGTCGGCGACGAGGAAGGCCGGCCGGAGCACCAGCGCCCGCGCCAGCGCGGTGCGCTGCTGCTCGCCGAGGGAGACCTCGTCGGGCAGCCGGTCGGCCAGGGCGCCGAGCCCCAGCTGTTCCAGCCCGTCGAGCGCGGCGGCCCGCGGGTCGGGGGCGCCCGCGAGCCGGGCGGGCATCGCCACGTTGTCGGCGAGGGTCAGCTCGTCGAGCAGGCCCAGGCGCTGCGGGACGACGGCGAGGGTGTTCCAGTCGGCCTCGCCGGGGGAGCGGGCGCCGGGCACGGTGACCTCGCCCCGGTCGGGGCGCTCCCAGCCGACCAGGCAGTGCAGCAGCGTCGTCTTGCCCGACCCGGAGCGGCCCAGCAGCGCCACGACCTCTCCGGGGGCGACGGCGACGTCGACGCCGCGCAGCGCGTGCACCTCCTCGCGGCCGCGCCGGTGAGTCCGGTGCAGGCCGGTGCCGCGGAGCGAGGCGCCGCCCGCCGCGGGTCCGCCGGCAGCGGGAACGCCCGCCGCGTGCACGCCGGCCATCACGGCTCCCGCAGCAGCACGCCGTCGGCGGTGAGCTCGACGGCGACCCGCCGGTCCGGGAACCGCGCCAGGGCCTCCTCGGGCAGCTGCACCCGGCCCTCGCCGTCGACCACCGCGAGCCGGCGCCCGGCGACCTCCTCGTGCGCCACCGCCCCCGACCGCAGGTGCACCACCCGGTCGGCGGCAGCGGCGGCCTGCGGGTCGTGGGTGGCCATGACGACGCTCGTGCCGTCGCGGGTGAGCTCGGCGACCGCGGCGAGCAGCTGCCCGGTCGTCGCGGAGTCCAGCTCGCTGGTCGGCTCGTCGGCGACCACCAGCGCCGGCCGGCCGAGCACCGCCTGGGCCAGCGCCAGCCGCTGCTGCTCCCCGCCGGACAGCTCCGCCGGCAGGTGCCCCGCCCGGTCGGCCAGGCCCAGCACGTCGAGCAGCTCGGCGCCCTGCCGCGCCGCCTCGCGGCGGCCCATCCCGCGCAGCCGCCCGGCCAGGACCAGGTGCTCGGTGCCGGTGAGGTGCGGCAGCAGGTTCTGCCCGGGCCGCGGGAAGACGTAGCCGATCTCGCGGCGGCGCAGCGCCCGCAGCCGCCGCGCGGACAGGCCGGTCAGCGACGTGCCGGCCACCTCCGCCACGCCCGCCGTCGGCCGGTCCTGCGCGGCGAGGATCCGCAGCAGCGAGCTCTTGCCCGACCCCGACGGGCCGGTCACCGCCGTCAGCCGCCCGGCGGGCACGACGACGTCGACGCCCTTGAGCGCGTGCACCTCCCCGCTCGGCGACGGGTAGATCCGGACCAGCCCCTCGCACCGGGCGGCCGGCGCGTCACGGCGCACCGCGCACCACCAGCCCGGCGTCGGCGGTCCGGCGGGCGCGCGCGGCCAGCACCGCGGACACCCCGGCGACCGCCGCCACCCCCGCCGCCACCACGGCGAGCGTGCCCGCCGGCACCGCCAGCACGGGCCCGGGCAGCACGCCCGGGTCGGGGTCGAGCAGCCGCACCACCAGGGCCGACGCCGGCAGCGCCACCGCGACCGCCACCGCGGCGCCGAGCCCGGCGAGCAGGCCGGTCTCCAGCGCCACCGCGAGGTCCGCGGACCGCCGCCGCAGCCCGGCCCGCGCCAGCAGCACCGCGGCCACCCGGCGCCGCCGCTGCTGGGCCAGGGCGTGCAGCACCACGCCGAGCAGGCCCAGCGCCCCGGCGGCGAGCCCCACGGCGCGCAGGTACTCCAGCGACCACAGCTGCGCCCGCGCCGCGGGCCGGGCGGCGAAGGCGCCGGCCGTCGTCACGGTCTCGCGGTCGAAGGCGTGCCCGCCGGCCTCCAGCTCGGGCAGCAGCACCCCGGGCGGGGTGCCGGCCCACACCTGCCGGTCGAGCAGCTGTACCGGGTCGCGCCCGCCCGCCGCGAGCACGGCCTCCACCGCGCCCCGGTCGGCGACCACCAGCGGCGTCCGCGACGGCTGCCCCGGGAACGCGGCCACCCGCCCGACCACCTCCAGCGGCAGCGTGTACGACCGCACCCGGGTGAGCACCAGGTCGGTGCCGGGGGCGCCGAGCGCGTCGTCGGGCAGCGGGCCGGCGAGCAGCACCGGCACCCGGTCGCCCTGGTAGCCGGCGAGGGCGTCGAGCACGTCGCGCACGGGCCGGTCGGCGAGGCCGTCGTCCCAGCGCAGCACGCCCGCCACCTCGGCGGGGTCGAGGGCCAGCAGGTCGGCGTCGAGGTCGCCGGGCGAGAGCGTCACGCCGGTCTCGGTGGACACCAGCGCCGTTCCCGCGGGAACGGGTCCGGGCTCGTCGGTGCGCCGCAGCAGCGGGACGACGGTCTCCGCGCCCGCCGCGACCGCCGCCTTCGCGTCCATCGTGCGTTCGGCCGACCCGGCCAGCGTGGTGGCGTGCACGACCAGGCCGAGCGACACCGCCGTCGTCACCACGACCAGCCGGCTGGTGCCGCTCGCGGCCGCCACCCGGCGCACCGCCAGGAAGGCCGGGGCGGGCAGCCGCCGCCCGGCGCCCCGGCCGACCCGGGACAGCCCGGCGGTCAGCAGCCCCGCCACGACCGCGGCCACCGGCAGCGGCAGCAGCAGCGGCAGGACGCCGAGTCCGCCCCCGCCGTCGTCGCCGGCGGCCCCGGTGTCGGCACCCGCCACCGCCGGCACCGCCACGACGGCGGTGACCGCGGCGGTGACCGCCAGCCAGGGCAGCCGCGCGGGGGCGGGGCGGCCGCCGCGGTCGAGCCGGGCGACGAGCAGTGCGGTGGTGAGCGCGAGGACGGCGAGACCGGCCAGCGCGCCGGCGCCGAGGACCGCGGCCGCCGGCGGCAGCGTCCCCGCGGGGAACCGCGGCGCCGACCCGAACTGCCGCACCAGCAGCCACCCCGCCGCCGCGCCCGCCGCCGTCCCGGCGAGCACCGGCAGCAGCGCCTCCCGCACCGCCTGCCCGGCCGCCCGCACGGGGGAGCCGCCGCGGGCCAGCAGCAGGCGCAGCTCGTCCTCCCGGCGACGCACCCGGTGCCCGGCCCAGGCGCCGACCAGCACCAGCGCGGTCAGGCCCGCGCCCGCGCCGACCGCCCGGACCGGGGAGCGCAGCAGCGCGACGGTGTCGTCGACGGCGACCAGCGCGTCCCCGAGCCCGCTGCGCGGCGTGGGCCGGGCGACGTCCTCCTGCGCGGTGAGCCGCCCGACCGGGGAGGCGGGGTCGGCGAGCGCGTCGCGGAGGCCGTCGACCCCGGCGAGGACGTCGCGGGCGCCGTCGGTGCCGATGCCGTCGGGGACCGCCACCCGCCACTGGAGGAAGAGGTCGACCTGCAGCTCCGTCGCGGTGCCGAGGACGACCTCCCGCGGCGCGAGCAGAACCGGCGGGCGGGGGATCGGCAGCCCGGTCACCTTCCGGATCCGCGGCACGAACAGCGACGCCTGCTCCGCCCAGTAGGCGGGCAGCGGCGCGACCGGCTCGGCGTAGACGCCGGTCACCGGCAGCGACACCGGCAGCCCCTGCGCCGACGTCGCCTCGAGCACCCCGCCGGGCGCGAGGCCGGTGGCCTCCGCGAGCCGCCGCGGGACGGCGACGCCGTCGCCCGGGCCGCCCGCCACGAAGTCGACCTGCTCCTCCCACCCGGTGCGCGAGAGCAGCTCGAGGCCGGTGAGGCCGCCCGGGCCCTCGGCGAGCAGCGGCTCGCGCAGCCGGACCTGCAGCCGCGGGTCGGGCAGCCCGGCGGCGGCGACCGCGGCGGTCACGCCCTCGTCGAGCTCGCCGGCGCGGCCGATCCGGGCGGGGGAGGGCGCGCCGCTGGTGGGCACGGTGGTCGTGTCCAGGACGGCGCCGAGGTCCGCCTCGTCGGTGCGGCCGCGCTCCCCGAGCCAGGCGCCCTCCTCCGCGGCGGCGAGGAACAGCGGTGCCGACACCAGCGCCGCGGCCAGCAGCGCGGCGAGTGCGGCCAGCGCCAGCGCCTGGCCGCCGCCGGGGACGAGCGCCACCCGGAGCCGCCGCAGCAGGCGCCGGGCCGTCGTCATGGGCGGACCGTAGTGGCGGACGCCACACCCGCGTTCCTCCCGACGCGCCACGGCGTGCCGGGAGGAACGGGCGGGGACGGTGGGATCAGAGCGCGTAGACGCCGGCCAGGTGCTCCCGCAGCGTGTCCTCACGCACCGGCCGGGCGCGGAACCCGACGTGCCCGTCGGGACGGACGACGTAGGCCGCCGTCCCCGCGCCGGTGATCCCGTAGGCCGCCCGGAAGCGGCCGTCCGGGTCGGTGAGCACCGGCAGCTCCACCAGCGGCGGGACGGCGGTGCCCGGCGCCAGCACCAGGTAGGGCCGCACCTGCCCCCGGGTGTCGCGCCGGACCGCCGCGGCCAGCTCCTCCAGCGCGCCGGTGTCGGTGGTGCCGTCCGCCGAGAGCAGCAGCGTGGCGTGCGTCCCGCGGGTGAGGTCGAAGACCCGCAGGTCGTGCGCGACGCCGAACCGGCGCAGCCCCGTCACGTCCGGCGCCCGGTGCCCCGGCTCCGGACCGCCGTCGAACCCGTCGCGCGCGCCCGGCCGGCCGGCGTCCTCGCCGACCAGCGGGCTGCCGGCGTAGTTCATGGTCATCTGCATCTCGAGCAGGAACTGCGCCTTCTCGTCCTCCATGTCCATCTCGTCGGTGAACGCGATGGCCACGGCCCGGTCGACGATCGCCTTGCCCGCGGGGCGCCGCTCGGCGTCGTAGCTGTCGAGCAGGCCGGGCGAGGCCTCCCCGCGGACGGCCAGCGCCAGCTTCCACGACAGGTTCCACGCGTCCTGGATGCCGGTGTTCATGCCCTGCCCGCCGGCCGGCGGGTGCAGGTGCGCGGCGTCGCCGGCCACGAACACCCGGCCCTCGCGGTACCGGTCGACGATGCCGTGCTTGATCCGGAAGATCGACGACCAGCGCAGGTTGCTCGCCGTCGTCCCGGCCGGACCGAGGTCGTCGATCGCGGCCTGGATGTCGGCCAGCCCCGGCGGGTCGTACTCCTTCCAGAACCCGGGCGGGACGACGCCGGTGCCGATCGTGTCCTGCAGCCGCTTGGGCGCCAGCGTGGCCACCCGGTAACGGTTCCGGCCGCGCAGCGGGACGCAGACCAGCATCCCGGTGAAGTCGCCGTCGTCCTCGATGCGCACCCAGCGCACCAGGTGCCCGGGCGGCATCTCCCAGTCGACGTCGACGTCGCCGAGCATGAACAGCTGCGGGAACATCGACAGCCCGCCCTCGAAGCGCAGCCCGAGCTGGGCGCGCACCGCGCTCGACGCGCCGTCGGCCCCGACCAGGTACGCCGCCCGCGCCGCCTCGACGTCGCCGGAGGAGTGGGTCAGTGTCGCGGTGACGCCCTCGTCGTCCTGGGTGAAACCGGTGAGCTCGACCCCGCGCTCGACCTCGACGCCGAGCGAGCGCAGCCGGCCGGTGAGGATGCGCTCGGTCTCGTACTGGGGGAGGCCGAGGTGGGCGTAGGGCAGCTCCTCCAGCCCCGACCAGTCGACCTGGTGGGTCCGCTTCCCGTTGACGAACACCGTCTGGCCGTAGAGCCAGCTGCCGGCGTCCATGGCCTCGGTGACGACGCCCTGGTCCTCCCAGATCTCCATCGTCCGGCAGTGGATGCCGATCGCCCTGTCCGCCTGGGTGGAGGCCTCCGGCCGCTTGTCGACGACGCGGACGGCGACGCCGCGGCGGGCCAGCTCGATGCCGGCGGTCAGCCCGGCCGGGCCGGCGCCGACGACCAGCACCTCCGACGCCGCCCGGGTGCGGGCGGCCGGCGGCGCCGGCACGGGGGAGGGCAGCGAGCCGAGGTCGATCGGCGCGGTGACCGGCTCGGACACCGCCGCCCGCGGGGCAGGCACCTCGGCCGGGGCCTCCACCGGAGCCGGAGCCGGAGCCGCCGCCGGGGCCGCGGGCGCCGCCGTGGCGGGAGCGGGAGCCGGGACCGGGGGCGCGGCGGCGGCCCGGATCCCGCGCACGCCGGCCTCCTGCGGGCGGAACCGGATCTCGTAGAGCTTGCGCTGGAAGAACACCGACAGCCAGCGGATCAGCGGCCCGCTCTGGTCGGCGTGGGAGGGGTCCTCCACCCAGTTGCGGAAGTCCTCGTCGGACTCCCACTCGGCGAAGATGTGGTAGAGGTCGGAGTCGGGCTCGCGGAGCAGCTCCTCGCGGATCAGGCCCTTCGTCCCGCGCAGCCGGTCGGTGACGATGGCGTAGGCCCGCTCGAACGCCTCCTCCTCGCCGGGCGCCACCTTCGTGCTGATGTCCACCCGCACGTGCGAGGCCTGCTCGCCGCCGGTGATCCCGTAGAGCACCTCGAACGTGCTGCGGTCGGCGTCCTCGCGCAGGTCGCGCAGTGCAGCGGTGAGCGTCTCCCGGGCCTCCGACCGGCCGAAGCCGTCCACCGCCGCCCGGTCGGCCCAGTCGGCGGCGACGAGGAAGGTGCGCGGGTCGGCGGCGTCGCGCAGCAGCTCCTGCCGCACGTTGCCCGGCACGGTCGCGATCTGCGCGGCCGCCTCCCGCCACGCCTCCTCGAACGCCTGCTCGCAGCCCTCCCGCACGCGCATCCGCAGCAGGGTGCGCACCGCGCCGTCGTGCGTGGTGGCCGGCCGCTCCTCCAGGGTCGTCATGACGTGGGTCCTCCCGCGGGTCGGCGCAGCACCAGGCTGCTGTTGAAGCCGCCGGCGCCCCGCGCGAGGACGACAACGGTGGACAGGTCCCGCACGCGCCCGGCGGTGACCAGGTCGACCCCGGCCGGCGCCTCGACCGGGTCGGTGAGGAAGGCGGTGCCGGGCACGATCCCGTCCCGCATCGCGAGCAGCGCCGTCGCGACGTCGAGCGCCGACCCGCCGGCCATCAGCCGCCCGGTGAACGACGACGGCGCGGTCACCGGCACCGGGGTCGTGCGCCCGCCGAACACCGCGCCGAGCGCCTCGAGCTCGAGCCGGTCGAGCTCCGGCACGCCGGCACCGTCGGCGATGACCAGGTCCACCTCGTCCGGCGAGACGTCGGCGTCGGCCAGCGACAGCCGGATCGCCCGCGCGTACTGGACGGCGTCGGGAGCCGGGTCCTCGTGGTGGTGGGCGTCGTGCGTGGCCGCGTAGCCGGCCACCTCGCCCCACACCTTCGTCGCCCCGCGGGCGGCGGCCGCCCCGGGCTCCTCCAGCAGCAGGATCGCCCCGCCCTCGCCGACGACGTGCCCGTCGGCCCGCCGGTCGAAGGGCAGGTAGGCGTCCTCGGGGCGCTGCGCCGACGACAGCCGCCCGCCGGTGGCCTGGCAGAGCACCGCGTACGGGCACAGGCCCGCCTCGGTGCCGCCGACCAGCACCGCGGGCGTGCCGCGGCGGGCCACCCGCCGGGCCCAGCCGATGCTGTCCAGCCCTCCGGCGCCCTCGCTGACGACGACGCCTGAGGGCCCCTTGAACCCGTCGCGGATGGACACCTGTCCGGTCGAGGCCGCGTAGAACCAGGCGATCGACTGGTAGGCGCCCACCGACCGCGGCCCCTTCGCCCACA
Source organism: Geodermatophilus sp. SYSU D01106 (assembly GCF_054049995.1). NCBI lineage: Bacteria > Bacillati > Actinomycetota > Actinomycetes > Geodermatophilales > Geodermatophilaceae > Geodermatophilus > Geodermatophilus sp. SYSU D01106. Next base: position 54,812 of record NZ_JBJGYM010000020.1, read on the forward strand.
GCCCCTGGATCTCGTGCTGGCTGAACTCGTTGCCGCCCGAGCCCGAGGCCAGGAACACCGACGTCGCGTAGACGTCCTCCGGCGCGGTGTAGCCGGCGTCCTCGGCGGCCAGCGTGGCGGCGGCCAGGGACATCCACGTCCACCGGTCGGTCTGCACCATGAGCTGCGGCGACACGTGGTCGGCCGGGACGAAGTCGCGCACCTGCCCGGCCAGCGGGACGCCGTAGCGCTCGGAGTCGAAGCCCTCGACCGGCCGGATCGCCGGCTCCCCGCGGACCAGCGACGCCCAGTGCTCCTCGACGCCGACCCCGGTGGGGGCGACGACGCCGATCCCGGTGACCAGCAGCCCCGTCACGACTCCCTCCGCGTGGGTGCGGCCAGCACGATCGCCGACTGGAACCCGCCGAACCCGCTGCCCACCGAGATGGCGACGTCGACCTTCTGCTCGCGGGCCGTCCGCGGCACGTAGTCGAGGTCGCACTCGGGGTCGGGCACCTCGTAGTTCGCCGTCGGCGGCAGCACGCCGCGCTGCACCGCGAGCGCCGTGGCGGCCACCTCGATCGCCCCGATCGCGCCGAGCGAGTGCCCGACCATCGACTTGATCGAGCTCATCGCCACCCGTCCGGCGGCCGGGCCGAGGCTCTTCTTCACCGCCGCCGTCTCGTGCCGGTCGTTCTGCTTGGTGCCCGAGCCGTGCGCGTTGACGTAGCCGACCTCGTCGGGGTCGGTGCGGCCCTGGCCGAGCGCGACGGTGATCGCCTCGGCCATCTCGGTGCCGTCGGGCTTCAGCCCGGTCATGTGGAAGGCGTTGCAGCGGTTGGCGTAGCCGGTGACCTCGCAGTACACCTCCGCGCCGCGCGCGCGGGCGCGGCCGAGCTCCTCGAGCACCAGCACCGCCGCGCCCTCGCCCATGACGAACCCGTTGCGCCGCGCGTCGAACGGCTTGGACGCGTGCTCGGGGTCGTCGTTGCTGTCGGTGGTGGCCCGGATGGTGTCGAAGCAGGCCATCGAGATCGGCGAGATCGGCGCGTCGCTGGCCCCGGCGATCACGACGTCGGCGTCGCCGTCCTCCACCAGCTGCGCGCCGTAGCCGACGGCGTCGATGCCCGACGTGCAGCCGGTGGACACCACGGTCGCGGGCCCGTGCGCGCCGAAGCGCACCGCGAGCTCCGTGGCGCCGCAGCTCGGCACCAGCGCGGAGGCGAGGAACCGGGAGGCGTAGCGGGGGTCGACCTCCCACAGCCGGCCGGCGTCGCTGACCGACACGTACTCCTGCTCCAGCCGCATCGTCGCCCCGACGGCGCTGCCCAGCGTCACGCCGACCCGGTCGGGGTCGGGCCCGTCGTCGGCACCGAACGCCAGCCCGCTGTCGGCCACCGCCTCGTCGGCGGCGACCATCGCCATCTGCACGAAGCGGTCGGTGCGGAACACCTCCTGGGCGGTGAGCCCCAGCCTGCGCCCGTCGAAGTCGACCTCCGCAGCCACCTGCGAGCGGAAGCGCGCCGGGTCGAAGAAGGTGATGCGGCGGGTCGCCGTCCGGCCCGCGGTGATCATGTCCCAGAAGCCCTCGCGGCCCATCGACCCGGGGGCGACCACCCCGATCCCGGTGACGACGACCCGCCGCCGGCCGGTGCTCACCGCACGCCCGGCGGCAGCTCGGTGTCCACGTGGCCGAGCTCGGGCCGCGGCGCGAGCGGGCCGCACAGGAAGACGAACTCGGCCGTCGTCGCGGAGTCGTTCTCGATCCGGTGCCGCACCCCGATCGGGATGTGCACCGCCGACTCCGCGACCAGCCGCCGCGGCTCGCCGTCGAGGGTGACCAGGACGTCACCCGTCTGGCAGTAGAGGAACTCCTCCGAGTAGGGGTGCCAGTGCTCGGTCACCACCTCGCCGGGCTGCAGGGTCAGCGTCCCCATGAAGCCGGCGGTGGAGCCGACGCTGGCCGGGGACAGCAGCACGCGGATGTCCCCGCCGCGCCGGCGGTTGGGCGGGGTGTCGGCGCGGGAGACGGTGGGGCCGCACCGCGTCGGCGTGGCCGGCGCGTGCTGGATGGTCGTCATGGTTCTCCTCGGTCAGGTCACGGAGCCCGCGAGCGCGGGACCGGGCACGGCGGCGGGGGCGGGCTGGAGGGGCCCGCTCACCAGACGGACGGGCAGCCCCGGGACGGTCTGGGCCGCCCACGGGCCGACCAGCGGCTCGGCGCCGATCTCGAGCAGCGCCGTCGCGCCCGTGCGGGCGAGCGCGTGCGCGGTGGCCTCCCACAGCACCGGCGCGGTGAGGTGGCGGCGCAGGGCCGCGGCCAGCCGGTCGGGGTCGCGGGTGGGCACGGGGTCGGCGTTGGGGACGACGGGCAGGGCGGGAGCCGACCAGTCGAGGTCGGCGAGCGCGGCGGCGAGGTGGTCGGCCACCGGGCGGACCAGCGCCCCGTGGCACGGCGCCCGGCCGGGCATCCGCACCAGCTCCAGCCCCGCCGCGCGGACCAGCTCGCCGGCGTGCGCGAGCTCGGCCCGCCCGCCGGCGAGCACCGCCCGCTCCGGCGCGTCGAGGGCGGCGATGCACAGCGGCCCGCCGGCCCCGGCGACCGCGACGGCGGCCGCCGCGATCGCCGCGGCACCCGGGCCGAGGACCGCGGCCTGCCCGGCACAGGAGGGCCGCGGGGCCAGCGAGAGGAGCTCGGCGCGCCAGTGCACCAGCTCCACCACCTGCTCCAGCGGCAGGGCGCCGGCGGCGGCGAGCGCGGCGAACTCGCCGACGCCGTGACCGGCCACCGCGACGGGCTCGAGGCCCCGGGCGGTGAGGCTGCGGAAGCCGGCGACCCCGGCCACGACCACCTCGAGGTGGGCCGCGACGGGGTCCGGTGCGGTCGCGGGATCCCGCCACCAGGCGGCGACGTCGCGGCCGACGACGGCGTCGACCCCGGCCACGGTGGCCGCGGCCACCGGGTCGGCCAGCCACGGGTCGACCATCCCGGGCCGGGAGCCGTCCTCGCCGGGGAGGACGACGGCCGGACCCCGCGCCGCGGTCACCCCTCGGTCCCGCGCGCGGTGCCGCTCGAGGTGGCGGCGGCCGCCTCCACCTTCTGCTTGATGACCGACATCTGGACCTTGCTGTTGGCGTCGATCCGGCGGGTCATGCCCTCGGTGTCGACCGGCGCCTCCGGCCGCATCCGGAAGTCCTGCACCCAGCGCATCCGGGTGCCGTCGCCCTCGGGCGTGTAGGTCCAGTGGATGTCCATGTGCTCGAACGGGCCCGGCTCCACGCGGCGGGCGCGCACCTCGCGCGCGGCCGGGTCGAGGGTCCGCTCGGACACCCAGCTCCACGTCCGCCCCGACTCGTCGGGGTGCATCGTCAGCCGGAACCGGAACCAGGTGTCGGTGGACTCCAGGATCTCCACCGAGCGGTACTCGGTGAACAGGTCCGGCCACGACGCGAGGTCGTTGGTCATGGCCCAGACGTGGTCGATGCCGGCGTCGATGACGATCTCGTTGTCGGTGTGCCCGACGGTGAGGGTCTGCCGGTTGTCGGTGGTGGTCATCGCGGGCGCCTACGCCGGCTGGGAGGCGGCCGCGCGGACGGTCTCGACGATCTCGCCGAAGGTGTACGCCTCCGGGTCGTCGTCGGGCATCGTCGTGCCGAAGCGGTCGTGCAGCTCGGTCTGCATGGACAGGAACGCCAGGGAGTCCAGGCCGACGTCGGCGAAGCGGGCGTCGGGGTCGGTGCTGTGCGCCTCCTGCGGCAGGCCCGCCTTCTCGGTGAGCAGCTGCATGAGGTCGGACTGGCTGAAGGGCATGACGGTGTCCTCCTCGGGACGGGGGTGCGGATCGGCCGGCACGGCGGGCTCGCCGTCCGGGACGAGGTGCAGGGGCCCGCGCAGGGCGGGCAGCGACGGTTCGGGGCACGCGGCGATCGCGGCGGCCCGCACCAGCAGGTCGGGCAGCCGGCGGTCGAGGAACTGGACGTCGTGCCGGTCGGCGCGCACGTCGGGGTCGCGCAGCAGGGCGCGGTGCAGGGCGGTGGTGGTGTGCACGCCCGGGCCCTCGACGCGCAGCTCGGCCAGCGCGCGGTCCATCCGGCGCAGCGCCTGCTCGCGGTCGGGCGCCCAGACGACGAGCTTGCCGAGCAGCGAGTCGTAGTGCGGGCTGACCTCGTCGCCCTGCCGGTAGCCGGTGTCGAAGCGGGTCCAGGGGCCGTCGGGCACGCGCAGCACGTCGAGCCGGCCGGGTGCGGGGGCGAAGCCGCGGGCCGGGTCCTCGGCGTTGATCCGGCACTCCACCGCGGCGCCGCGCACGACGACGTCCTCCTGCCGCAGCCGCAGCGGCTCCCCGCCGGCCACCAGCAGCTGCTCGCGCACCAGGTCGACGCCGGTGAGCAGCTCGGTCACCGGGTGCTCGACCTGGATGCGGGCGTTCATCTCCATGAAGTACGCGCGCCCGGCGTCGTCGACGAGGAACTCCACGGTGCCGGCACCGGTGTAGCCGACCGACAGCGCGCCGCGGACCGCCATCTCGCCGAGCGCGGCCCGCTGCTCCGGCGTCAGGTGCCCGGCCGGGCCCTCCTCGAGCAGCTTCTGGTGGCGGCGCTGCAGCGAGCAGTCCCGCTCGCCGAGGTACACCCCGGCGCCGTGCTGGTCGCACAGCACCTGCACCTCGACATGCCGGGCGCCGGAGAGGTAGCGCTCGACGTAGACGGCGGGGTCGCGGAACACCGCCCGCGCGACGGTGCGGGTGGTGGCGAAGGCCTCGGCGAAGTCGGCCGGGTCGCGCACCACGGTCATGCCGCGCCCGCCGCCGCCGGCCGCGGCCTTGATGATCACCGGGTAGCCGATCTCGTCGGCGACGGCCTGCCCCTCCTCGGCGGTGCGCACCGGGTCGACGACGCCGGGCAGCAGCGGCAGCCCCGCCGCGGCCATGAGCCGCCGCGCCGTCGCCTTGTTGCCCACCTGCTGCATGACCTCCGGCGGCGGGCCGACGAAGGTCAGCCCCTCGGTCTCGCAGATCTCGGCGAAGTCGGGGTCCTCGGAGAGGAAGCCGTAGCCGGGGTGGACGGCGTCGGCGCCGCTGCGCAGCGCCGCCTCCACGACGTTGGGCACGTGCAGGTAGCTCGCCCGCGGGGCGGGCGGGCCGATGTGCACGGCCTCGTCGGCCATCTCGACGACGGCCGAGCGCCGGTCGGCGGTGGAGTGGACGGCGACCACCTCGATGCCGAGTTCCCGGCAGGCGCGGGCGACCCGGACGGCGATCTCGCCCCGGTTGGCGATGAGCAGCCGGCCGATCACCGGGCGCCCCCGGGCGGCGGCCGCAGCAGCAGCAGGACCTGGTCGTACTCGACCGACTCCGCGTCCCCGGCGCGGATCTCGGCGACCACCCCGGCGGCGTCGGCGAGGATCGGGTTCATCAGCTTCATCGCCTCGACGATCCCGAGCGTCTGGCCGGCCTCCACCTCGTCGCCGACCCGCACGAACGGCTCGGCGCCGGGGGAGGGGGCGGCGTAGAAGGTGCCCACCAGCGGCGCGCGGACGGCGACCGTGCCCTCCGGCACCTCCGGCTCCGGCCCGGGGTCGGCCGGCGCGGGGGCGACGGCGGTCAGCCCGCCGGGCTGCGGCGCCGGTGCGGGGGCCGCGGCGGGCGCCGGCGTGCCGGCCCACTCGACCTCCACCGCCCGGTCGCCGCTGCGCACGGTCAGCCGGCGCAGCGGTCCGGGCAGCGCGCGGGCGAGGTCGACGACCTCCTCGTGCAGCGGGCGGGACTCGCCCGCCCCGCCGTCGGCCCGCGGCGGCAGCTCAGCGGGCCGCACGTCCGTCACCCCCCGGGGCGACCACGCGCAACGGCCGGGCGTCCTCGCCGCCGATCCGCGACAGCCGCGCGGCGCGCCGGGCCAGCAGCGTGCCGACGTCGAGCCGGCACAGCTCGTCGAGCTCGGCGGCCAGCGCCTCGCGGACCAGCCGGGTGGCCTCCGCGGGGTCGGCGTGCGCCCCGCCGGGCGGCTCGGGCACCACCGCGGTGGCGATGCCGCTGGCCAGCAGGTGACCGGCGCCCAGCCGCATCGCGCGGGCGGCGGCCGGGGCGGCGGACGCCGTCCGCCACAGGATCGCCGCGCAGCCCTCGGGGCTGATCACCGACAGGTAGGCGTTCTCGCTGACCAGCAGCGAGTCCGAGGTGCACAGCGCCAGCGCGCCGCCGCTGCCGCCCTCGCCGGTGAGGACGGCGACCACCGGCACCCGCAGCCGGCTGCTGCGCATGATCGTCTCGGCGATGGCGTGCGACTGGCCGCGCTCCTCGGCCTCCGGGCCCGGGTGGGCGCCGGGGGTGTCGACGAGGGTGACCACCGGCAGGCCCGCGGCCTCGGCGTGCGCCATGAGCCGCATCGCCTTGCGGTAGCCCTCGGGGTGCGGCATGCCGAAGTTGCGGGTCACCCGCTCGCGCACCGTGTGGCCCTTCTCGTGGCCGATCACCACCACGGTGCGGCCGCCGAGGGACGCGACGCCCCCGACGACGGCCGCGTCGTCGGCGTGCGTGCGGTCCCCGTGCAGCTCGACGAAGTCGTCGAACCCGGCGAGGTGGTCCAGCGTCGTCGGCCGCTCGGCCACCCGCGCCCGCTGGACGACGTCCCACGGGTCGGCCTCGCGCAGGACCGGCGCGGGGGCGGCGGCCGGGGCGGGCGCGTCCGGCTCGGGTCGGGCGTGCAGGCGCAGCAGCCGGCCCAGCAGCGGGCGCAGCTCGGCCCGCCCCTCCACCCGGTCGACCAGCCCGTGGGCCAGCAGGAACTCCGCCGTCTGGAAGTCGCCGGGCAGCTCGGCGCGGATGGTCTCCTGCACCACCCGGGGCCCGGCGAACCCGACGTGCGCGCCGCGCTCGGCGACCAGGACGGTGGCCAGCGTGGCGAACGACGCCGACACCCCGCCGTACGTGGGGTCGGTCAGGACGCACACCGACAGCAGCCCGGCCTCGCGCAGCCGGGCGTAGGCCTGCCCGGCGCGCGCCATCTGGAACAGCGAGAGGACGCCCTCCTGCATGCGGGCGCCGCCGCTGGCGCACACGGTGACCAGCGGCAGCCGCTGCTCCACCGCCAGGTCGGCCGCGGCGCTGACCCGCCGGCCCACCTCCACGCCCATGCTGCCGCCGAGGAAGCCGAAGTCCATCGCGGCCAGCACCACCGCGGTGCCGCCGATGCGCGCGGTGCCGGTGACGACGGCCTCGGTCTCCCCGGACCGGACCGCGGCCTCCGCCAGCCGGTCGGGGTAGTCACGCAGGTCGCTGAACGCCAGCGGGTCCGCCGGCCCCGGCGGGCAGGCCCGCTCGGTGAAGGACCCGGCGTCGGCCAGCAGCTCGATCCGCGCCCGCGCGCCCAGCCGCAGGTGGTGGTCGCACTCGGGGCAGACCGACAGGTTGCGCTCGAGCCGCTTGCGGTAGAGCAGCCAGCCGCAGCCCGGGCAGCTCACCCAGTCCGCGGCGCGCGGGGCCGCGTCCGGGCGGCGCGCCGGGGTGGTCGCGGTCACGGCCGGTCCGCCGACCACTCGTAGAAGCGCCGCGCCATCGCGTCCTGCGGCGAGCGCCAGCCCGGGTCGTAGGCGGCGATGTAGGGCCGCAGCTCCTCGCTGACCGACCGGAAGGCCGGCAGCCCCTGGGCCACCCGCATCGCCTCGGCCGGCGGGCGGTCGAACTCGATGAGGTGCACGTAGAGCTCGTGGAACGTGAACAACGAGCGGTGCCGCACCCCGATCTCGTGCGGCATCGACGTCGCGTCGGACCGGGCGAAGACGTCGGCGACGCGCTCGGCGTCGGCCGGGGTCATCCTCGCGATGATCATCGTCTGGTGCACGGGCACTCCAGCGTCGCTGCGGGCCGGCCGCGGACGGGCCGGCCGGGGGCGGATGCCGGGCGACGCTAGGACCGCGCGCCGGGCCCGGGCACCGGCCACGGGTCGGGTTTCGCGCGCCCGCCCGGCGGTGGAGGGGGCCGGTCGCCGGGGCGGGCGCTCGGAGGAGGGGTCGCCCGCGCCTCGCGGTCCAGCGCCGGGGGAGCGGTGCGCACCCGCCCTGCGGCCCGCGCGGACCGCGACCCGGGTATGAAACGCCGCCCGGTGCACGCCCGGCGGGCGTGGCGGTTGTGGCGGACCGTCCCGTTCCGTCGCTAGCGTCCGGGCCCGGCGACAGGCGCGGGGGCACCCGACCGAGCGGAGCGGACGCATGGGCGGCGAACCGGACAGCGGGGTCCTCGGGCCCCTGGGGGCGTCCTCTCCCGACGGGGCCCCGGCCTCGGTCCTCGTCTGCGACGACCACGAGGTGCTGCGGCACGGGCTGCGCGCGGTGCTGCGCTGGGCGCCCGACCTGCACGTCGTCGCCGAGGCCGGGGACGCCGGGGAGGCCCTGGCGCTGGCCGCCGACCTGCGGCCGGAGGTCACCCTCGTGGGCCTGGGCACCGGCGGCCAGGGCATCCCCGAGCTGGTGCGGGCGCTCACCGCGACCGGCACGCACGTCCTGCTGCTCGGCGAGGCCGGCAGCACCGGCGACCTGGTGGAGGCGCTGCGGGCCGGGGTGCGGGGCTACCTGCACACGACGGTGAGCTCCGACCGGCTGGTCGAGGGCGTCCGCGCGGTGCTGCGCGGGGAGACCCTCCTCGACGCGGCCGTGACCGGGGAGCTGCTGACCCGCCTCGACGGCGCCCGCCCCGGCACCCTCGGACCCGGCGGCCACAACCCGCTGACCGCCCGGCAGCAGGCGGTGTCGGAGCTGGTGGCCGAGGGGCTGACCAACGCCGAGATCGCCACCCGGCTGCAGGTCAGCCGCGCGACGGTGAAGGGCCACATCACCGTCGCCCTGCGCCGGCTGGGCCTGCGCGACCGCACCCAGCTGGCCATCCACGTCAACCGCGTCGCGCGCCCGGGGCCGGGCTGGGAGGCCGGGCCCGTCGGCGGCTGAGTTCCGTGGTCGTGTCGTCACGCAGCGTGCGGGGCGGGCCAGCGGCCCCGGAGAGTCGCGCGGCTCCCTGGCAACTGCCTGGACGCCCGCTGTGACCACGAGCACGATCCGGTCCGCACGGGGGTGATGCAGGACTGTTCAGGCTGGTCCGTCCCGACGGGCGGATCCGGTCGGACCGGAGATCCCGGTCCCCGGAGCCGGTCGCCGGCCGGACAGGGGGGAACGACATGGCCGACGACGTCCCGATCCGGCCGGGCCCACGTGTGCACCGGCCGCACGGACCGACCGCCTCCGCACCCGGCGGTGCCGCACCGCCGCGCCCGAGACCGGCGCCGCGGCCCGTCCGGCCGCAGCTCGCCCGTCCGCCGTCGCACCTGGTGCGGGTGCTGCTCTGCGAGGACCAGGAGGTCTTCCGGCTGGGCCTGCGGGTGGTGCTGGAGGCCCAGCCCGACATCGCCGTCGTCGCCGAGACCGCCTCGCTACCCGGCGCCCTGGCGGCCACCGCGCAGGTGCCCGCCCAGGTCGTCGTCGCCCGGCAGGGGCTGGTGGAGGGCACCACGCTGCCGCTGCTGCGCGACCTGTGCCGGCAGGGGACGGCGGTCCTCGTGCTCGCCGAGCCGCGCGAGGACCCCTGCGGCGACCTGGTCGAGGTGCTGCGCGCCGGGGTGCGCGGCTACCTGCCCCGGCGGGCGTGTGCCGCGCGGCTGGTCGAGGCCGTGCGCGCGCTGTCCCGCCACGAGCCGGCCATCGACTCCACGGCCACCAGCGAGCTGGTGCGCTACCTCGCCGAGCCCGGGGCGGCAGGCGGGCTGCCGCAGCGCCCGCTGGACCGGCTCACCGACCGGCAGCGCGAGGTGGCCGAGCTGGTGGCGCAGGGGCTGAGCAACGAGGAGATCGCCCGGCGGCTGTTCCTCAGCCTGGCCACCGTCAAGAGCCACCTGACGGCGTCCATGCGGCGGCTCGGGGTCCGCAGCCGCACGCAGCTGGCGATCCTGGTCAACCGGGACTCCTCACCCGCCGCGTGACGGGCCGGCCCGCCGCGGCCTCAGGTGAGGTCGCGGCGGGTCAGCAGCAGCGCGGTGAGCGCGGTGGCGGCGGCGAGGAAGGCGGCCAGCACCCAGGCGGCCTGCCCGCCGTCGACCACCGCGACGACGCCGGGCGTGCGCACGTCGCCCCCGGCCAGCGCGGCCACCAGCGAGCCCGCGTTCACCCCGGGCAGCCCGCGCTGCAGGGCGTCGAAGAACCCGAGCAGCGGCGCGGCCACGTTGACCACCAGGCTCTCGACGGCGAGCACCCACACCAGGCCCAGCCCGATGGCCAGCGCGGTGCCGCGCAGCGCCGTCCCGAGCAGCACACCCAGGGCGCCCCAGGTGGTGGCCACGAGCAGGCCGCCGCCGAACCCGCGCGCCAGCTCGCCGGCGCCCGGCCAGTCGGCGGGTGCGGACTCCGCCCCGGCGATCGCGGCGCTGACGGCGGCGGTGAGCGCGAAGCTCACCACCACGGTGGCGGCGAGCACTGCCACCAGTGCGAGCAACTGACCGGCGAGCACGGTGGTGCGCCGCGGGCCCTGCCCCAGCAGGCTCTTGAGCGTCCCCCAGCCGTACTCGCTGCCGGCGAGCAGCGCGCCGAGGGTGAGCAGCAGCGCGCCCCCGAAGAGCGGCAGCCCCGACAGGGCGTTGGCCACCAGCCGGTCGGGCAGCGTGCTGGTCAGGACCTGTTCCGGCGGGATGCCCTCGAAGGACGACCCCCGCGTGTAGCTGATGTAGGGGATGACCAGGCTGAAAACCAGCTGCAGGGCCGGCCACAGGCCCAGCAGCACCCAGGTGGCCGGCCGGCGGCGCAGCTTGAGGAGCTCCGCGCCCACGATCGCCGGGAGCGACCCAGACGAGCGGGCCGGACGGGCGCCCGGCGCGGCAACGGCGGCGCTCACCGGGCGCCCCGGCCGACCCGGCGCGGGCGCCGTCCCGGGGTCTCCGCCGGTGGCGGGTCGCCGGGCTCGGTGAGCTGGAGGAAGACCTCCTCGAGCGTGCGCGCCTCCTGCCGCAGCCCGGTGACGTCGACCCCGGCGGTGACCAGCGCGCGGTTGACCGCCGCGGTCTCCCCGGGCGCGGCCTGCAGGTGCAGGGCGCCGTCGACGACGGAGACGCGGTCGGCGCCGAGCAGCCGGCCGGCGACCGCCACGGCGGTCTCCAGCGGGTCGGCGTCGACCACCAGCCGGCCGAGCCCCCGCAGCTCCTCGACGCTGCTCTCCACCAGCAGCCGGCCGGAGGCGACCACGGCCACCCGGTCGCAGATCTGCTCCACCTCGCCGAGCAGGTGGCTGGAGAGCACCACCGTGCGGCCCTCGGCGGCGAGGCGGCGCAGCAGCGTGCGCACCTCGCTGATGCCGGCCGGGTCCAGGCCGTTGGTGGGCTCGTCGAGGACCACCAGCGCCGGGTCCTTGAGCAGGGCCGCGGCGATGCCGAGGCGCTGCTTCATGCCGAGCGAGTAGGTGCTGAAGCGGTCGCCGGCGCGGTCGGTGAGGTCGACGGTGTCGAGCACCGCGGCGATCCGGCCGGGCCCGACGCCGGCGTAGCGCGCGAGTACCCGCAGGTTGTCCCGCCCGGACAGGTACGGGTAGAGCCCCGGCCCCTCGACCAGCGCGCCGACCTGCGCCACGGAGGTGCCGGCGGGCCGGCCGAGCACGGTGGCCGAGCCGCTGGTGGGCCGCACCAGGCCGAGCAGCATGCGCAGCGTCGTCGTCTTGCCCGCCCCGTTGGGGCCGAGGAAGCCGAAGACCTCGCCCCGGCGCACCTGCAGCGACAGGGCGTCGACGACGGTGCGCTGCCCGTAGCGCTTGGTCAGGCGGTCGGTGGTGACCACCGGCTCGGCGTCGGGGGTGCGGGGGCTCGGCGGGGCCGGCGCAGGACGCTGCCCGACGGTCCCCGTGGCGGTCTGCATGGCCGGAGACTGCCCGGACCCGCCCGCGCTGTCGACGCCGCGGATGGAGGACGGTCCGGTTCCGACCCCGGGTGTGCGACCTGGGTCGCGGGTGCCCGCCCCGGGGTGGACGGCGGCCTGCTCCGGCGGTCGCGCGGGCTCCGACCGGAGCCGGTCGTACGACCTCGGGCGGGCGCACGTTCATACCCGCGGCCGCTTGGACCCCGGTGGACCCACAGGGAAGGTGTGGCCCGTTGCCAGGCACCTCACAGGTTCCGCCGGTGGGCGTCCCGTCCGCCGCGACCGCACTCACGGGAGAGGGCGACCCATGGACGCGACCACGACGACGAGACCGCGGTCCCGCGGCCGGGCGGTGCGCGCCCTGGCCGTCTCGGGGGCCGGGGCACTGCTGCTGGCGGCACTCCCCGGGGTGGCGTCCGCCGAGGGCGGGGGTGGGCGCACCTGGGACGTGCACCCCGGCCAGTCCATCCAGGCGGCCGTCGACGCGGCCCGCTCGGGGGACACGATCCGGATCGCACCGGGCACGTACACCGAGGCGGTCTGCATCGAGAACAAGGGCCTGACCATCCAGGGCGCCGGCCGCGAGCGGACGGTCATCCGCTGGGACCGCGGCGCCGTCCCGACCTCGGGCATCCCGTGCTGGCAGGCGACCGATGACGCCGACGCCGAGGACGAGGCGGAGGAGGACCCGGACAACCCGCTGGGCGACAACGTCTCCGCGTTCTTCTTCCTCGACCCCGACAAGCCGGTCACCGTCCGCGACCTGCAGACCGTCGACCACACCGCCAACGGGATCTCGGCCTGGCACGCCGACGGGTTCACCGTCACCGGGACCAAGGGTGTGGGCCACGACCGGTACGGGATCATCGCCGGCAACTCGCGGAACATCCACATCGTCGGGAACGTCGAGCAGGGCGTCGACCGGACGGAGGAGGACGAGGACGGGCTCGACGACGAGGGCAACCCGCTTCCGCCCAACTCGGGCACCGCGGGCATCTCGGTCGGTGACTCGGCCGACTCGCGGTCGTTCATCGCGGCCAACCGGGTGCGCGGCTACAACCTCGGGATCTTCCTGCGGGAGTCCAGCGGCGGCCGGGTGGACGCCAACCACCTGAGCGGCAACTGCATCGGCATCCTGACCTTCGACGACGCCGCGACCGAGATCCCCGGGTCCCCGGCCAACGTCGAGGGCGGCGACTGGCGCATCTCGGCCAACGTGTCCACCGCGAACAACCGGTGGTGCCTGCAGGGACGTCAGGGGGACCAGCGGATCTCCGGCGTCGGGATGGCCGTGGTCAACGCCGCGAACGTGAAACTGACCGCCAACGTCCTCAGGGACAACAACCCGACGATCCCGCCGGACTACTTCGTCCCGGACATGGCCCCGGCGCTGACCTTCCCCTCGGCCGGGCTGACGCTGCTCACCTTCGCGCCGCCGGAGGGGACCGACCCCAACCCCGCGGACGACGCGCCCGGTCTGCTGACCGACATCAGCGTCAAGGCGAACTGGTTCGGCGACAACCGGGCGGTGGTCCCGACCGGGGCCGCACCGCCTGCGCCGCCCACGGTGACGCTGCAGATGGACATCTTCGTCGGATCGCCGTCGCCGCAGACGCCGTTCTTCGGTCCGACCGGCCCGATCGACGTCCGGCACAACCGTTGCGACGCCAGTGTCCCGCCGCAGTTCTGCGGGGAGCCCTACCCGGTCTGACGCTCACCGCCCGAGGGCGGTCCCGGCACCCGCCGGGGCCGCCCTCGGCGCGTGTCCGGGCCCGTGCGGGGGTGAGAACGCGTCCAGGGCGGTCCCGGCACCGGCCGGGACCGCCCTGGACGGGACGTCGTCTAGCGCCGGCGGCCGAGCAGCCAGCCGACGAGGACGCCGAGCAGCGTGAGCCCGGTGCCGCCCAGCGCGCCGACGGCGAGCGTCTGCAGGTCCGACGACGGCCCCGCGGCCGCCGCGGGGGCCCTGCGGAACACCTGCGGCTCCGGCGCGGAGGGCGCTCCCGCGGGAACGCTCGAAGGCGCCGCGTCGGTCGAGCTCACCGCCGCCGACGACGCGCGGGCCGCGGCCGGCGCGGTCTCCACCGGCGCGCCCGAGGTCAGCTCGCCGTCGATCGCGGCGAAGAACTGCCCGGCCATCCGCTTGGCGACGCCGCTGATCATCCGCTGGCCCACGCCCGCGACCGGCCCGCCCACGACGGCGTCGGCCGAGTACGTCAGCGTGGTCCCCTCGTCGGTGGGCTCGAGGGTGATCGTGACCTTCGCCCGCACGTTGCCCGGCGCGCCCGCGCCCGAGGCGTGCATGACGTAGGACGACGGCCGCTGCTGGTCGGTCAGCCGCACCTCGCCGGCGTAGGTGCCGCGGATCGCGCCGACCCCCACCGCGACGTCCATCCGGTACTCGTCCTCGCCGGTCCTCTCCAGCGACTCGCAGCCGGGGATCGTCCGGGCGAGCACCGCCGGGTCGGTGATGACCGTCCAGACCTCCTCGGGCGTGCCGTGCAGCACCGCCGAGCCGTCGAGGTTCACGCGGGGACTCCCGTCTGGAGGGACGCCTGCGTCCGCTCCGCCGTCTCGTTCCTCATCAGGTCGTACAGCTCGGTGGGGGAGATCGGCATCGACGTGATCCGCCGGCCCACCGCGTCCTCGATCGCCGAGGCGATCGCCGCCGTCCCGGGGATCACCCCGGCCTCCCCGGCGCCCTTGATCCCCAGCGGGTTGAGCGGCGAGGGCGTCTCCTGGTGGTCGATCGCGATGTCGGGCACCTCGGAGGCGTAGGGCATGAGGAAGTCCATGAACGACGCGTTCTGCAGCTGCCCGTCGGCGTCGTAGGCCATCCGCTCGTACAGCGCCCCGCCCACGCCCTGGGCGACGCCGCCGTGCACCTGACCCTCGACGATCATCGGGTTCACCACGTTGCCGCAGTCGTGCACGACCGCGTACCGGACGACGTCGATCTCCCACGTGGCCGGGTCGATCTCCACGACGGCGGCGTGCGCGCCCGAGGCGAACGTCGAGCGGATCGGCGAGTAGTAGTCGCGGTGCTCCAGGCCCGGCGCGTCGCCCTCGGCCACCGGCGGCTTGTCGTCCGAGCCGGCCTTCGCGAACTGGGTGGCCTGCTTGGCCGCCTCGTCGAAGGCGTAGCGCAGCGGGTTGGACAGGACGGCGACCGTGCGCAGCGGGATCGACGCGCCCGGCGTGCCCTTGACCTGCACCAGGCCCTCGTCGATCTCGAGGTCCTCGGGGTTGGCCTCCAGCACGTCGGCGGCGATCCGGATCGCCTTCTCCCGCACCCCGCGGGCGGCCAGGGCGACGGCGTTGCCGCTCATCACCGCGGCGCGCGAGGCGAAGGTGCCGACGGCGTAGCCGAAGCGGCGGGTGTCGCCGGTGTGCACCTCGACGTCCTCGATCGGCACCCCGAGCTCCGAGGCGACGATCTGCGCGAACACCGTCTCGTGCCCCTGGCCCTGGGAGGTCAGGCCGGTGGAGACCAGCACCTTGCCGCTGCCGAGCACCTGCACGTGCCCGCCCTCGTAGGGGCCGGGGCCGGTGCCCTCGACGTAGAGCGCCATCCCGACGCCGAGCATCTTCCCGCGGGAACGCGCGTCGGCCCGCAGCGCCCCGGCCTCGTCCCAGCCCACGAGCGCCACGAGCTTGTCGAGCAGGCCCGGGTAGTCGCCCGAGTCGTAGATGACCGGCCGGCCGTCCTGGAACGTCAGGTGGTGGTCGTAGGGGAACTGGTCGGGCGTGATCAGGTTCCGCCGGCGCACCTCGGCGCGGTCGAGGCCGAGGTCGTCGGCGATGCGGTCCATCGTCCGCTCCATCGCGTAGCAGCCCTGCGGCCGCCCGGCGCCGCGGTAGGGCGTCACGATGACGGTGTTGGTGAAGACGCTCTCCACGACCACCCGGTACACCGGGATCGCGTACGGGCCGACCAGCTGGGTCGCCGTCACGATCGGCACGATGATCCCGTAGGGCGTGTAGGCGCCGTTGTCGTGCCACACGTGCACGTCGAGCGCGGTGATCCGGCCGTCGTCGTCGTACCCGACGGTGATCTCCTGCCGCTGCTGGCGCTCGTGGGCGCTGGAGATGAAGTGCTCGCGGCGGTCCTCGGCCCACTTGACCTCGCGGCCCAGCCGGATCGCCGCCATCGGCACCAGCAGCTCCTCGGGCCACGGGTGCACGATCTTGACGCCGAACCCGCCGCCGACGTCAGGGGCGATCACCTCGACGCGGTCCAGCGACAGCTCGAGCTTGGCGGCGATCGCCGCGCGCACCGACGTCGAGGCCTGGGTGCTCGAGTAGACGCGCAGGCTGGCGTCGTCGGCGTCCCAGCGGGCGTGCACGCCCTTGCCCTCCAGGGGCATGCAGGCGCTGCGCTCGATGTACTGCGTGAACGACAGGGTGTGCGGCGCGGCGGCCAGGGCCGGCTCGACGTCGCCGGTCTCCTGGTGGTGCCGCGCGGCGACGTTGTCGGGGACGTCCTCGTGGACGGCGGCGCGCGCCTCGCGGGCGGCGTCCACGCCGACGACGACCGGCAGCTCCTCGTAGGTGACGACGATCCGCTCGGCGGCGTCCTCGGCCACGTACCGGTCGGTGGCCACGACCATGACCACCGGCTCGCCGACGTGGTTCACCACGCCGTTGGCCAGCGGGTACCCGGTGCGCGGGGCGTGCAGCTGCGGGTGGGGGATGAGCACCGGCAGCGGCTCGGCCATCGGGCCGGTGAGGTCCTCGTAGGTGTAGACGGCGACCAGGCCCTCGACGTCGAGCGCGGCCTCCACGTCGACGTCGAGCACGCGGGCGTGCGCGTGCGGGCTGCGCACGAAGGCGGCGGCCAGCGCGCCGGCGCCGATGTCGTCGAGGTAGCGGCCCCGCCCGGTGATCAGCCGGGCGTCCTCGCGCCGGCGGACGGGCTCGCCGAACAGCTTGGTGGTCATGCTGCGTCCCCTGGGGCCGATGGCGTTACGAAGGCCCTCACCGGGCGTCCTCCCGCATCGTGGCGGCGGCGTGCCGGACGGCCTTCTTGATGTTGGCGTAGCCGGTGCACCGGCAGAGGTTGCCGCCGACGAGCTCGTCGACCTCCTCCTCGGTGATCTCCTCGGCGGCGTCGCGGGCCTCGAGCCCGGCGGCGATCGTCACGAGGAAGCCCGGCGTGCAGAAGCCGCACTGCAGGGCGTGGCACTCGCGGAACGCCTCCTGCACCGGGTGGAGCACCTGCCCGCCCTGGTGGTCGTCGCGGGCCAGGCCCTCGACGGTGGTCACCTGCGCGCCCTGCACCTGGACGGCGAGCACCAGGCACGAGCGCACCGGGTCGCCGTCGACCATCACCGTGCACGAGCCGCAGACGCCGTGCGCGCAGCCCACGTGCGTGCCGGTCAGGCCGAGGTCGTCGCGGAGGAAGTCCGACAGCACCCGGCGCACCGGGACGGTGGCCTCGCGGTGCACGCCGTTGACGGTCACGGAGACGGTCCGCTCGCTGTCGACCTGCGGCGGATCGATCGAGGTGGTCACGCGGCGCTCCTCTGCACGGCCTCGGCGGCGGCGTCGGCCAGGGTGCGTTCGGTCAGGACGCCCACGAGCAGCCGCCGGTAGTCGGCGCTGGCGTGGATGTCGGTGTCGGGGTCGACGAGGGTGCGGGCGAGCGCGCCGGCCGCGGCCCAGTCGGCGCTGTCGACGGGCGCGCCGGCCACCGCCTCGGTGAGGTCGTGCACCTCGGGCACCAGCCCGACGGAGATGTAGGAGGCCCGCACGGCGGACACCCGGCGGTCCTCGTCCAGGGTGACGACGACGCCGGCGCCGCACACGGCGTAGTCGCCCTTGCGGCGGGCGATCTCGGCGAAGGCGGTGCCCGAGCGCTCGGGCAGGGCGGGGAAGAAGGCGTCGACGACGACGGCGCCGCCGGCGAGCGAGGTCTCCAGCGGGCCGACGAACAGGTCCTGCCAGCCGACGGTCTCCCGGCCGGCCGGCGTGGCGACCGTCACCGAGCCGCCGGTGAGCGCGAGCACCGACGTCATCTCGCCGGAGGGGTCGGCGTGGGCGATCGAGCCGACCGTCGTGCCGCGGTTGCGGATCGCCGGGTGGGCGACGTTGGCCGTCGCCCGGGCCAGCAGCGGCTGGACCCGGGCGGCGGCCTGCGCGTCGGGGGTCTGGCGGAGCAGTCGTGCGTGGCGGACCAGGGCGCCCACCCGCACGCCGTCCCCGGTCGCCTCGACGGTGTCGAGGCCGGGCACCCGGTTGAGGTCGACCAGCGTGGCCGGCGCCGCGAGCCGCATGGCCAGCAGCGGGAGCAGCGACTGGCCACCGGCGAGCACCTTGGCGCCCGTCTCGTCCGACAGGAGGTCGAGCGCCTCGTCGAGGGACCGGGGGTCGGCGTAGCGGAAGGGAGCGGGTTTCACTTCTCGAGCATGTCCTTGCGACGGGTACCGGTGCCGGGGCGGCCCACCTCGTCGACCGACGACGGGTCGGTGCCACCGCGCGGGTCGGCGTAGCCGCCGGCCGGGCCGCCGGCCGGGCCGGCGCCGTGGTGGCCCAGGGACGACGCGCTCTCCGGCACCGAGCCCTCGCGCAGGAGCGCGGCCTTCATGTCGGCCGGGGCCAGTGCGCGGGCGATGTGCCAGCCGACGACGGCGACGATCGAGCCCAGGGCGATGCCGTTGAGCGAGAAGTCGTCGGTGAAGGTGAGGGTCACGTTGCCGATGCCGATGATGATCCCGGCCGCGAGCGGGACGAGGTTGACCGGGTTGGCGAAGTCGACCCGGTTCTCCTTCCAGATCTTCGCGCCGAGCAGGCCGATCATCCCGTAGAGGACGACGGTGATGCCGCCGAGCACGCCCCCGGGGACGATGTTGATCAGCGCGCCGAACTTGGGGATCAGGCCCAGCAGGATCGCCACGATCGCGGCCACGTAGTAGGCGGCGGTCGAGTAGACCCGGGTGGCGGCCATGACGCCGATGTTCTCGGCGTACGTCGTCGTCGGGGAGCCGCCGACCGAGGTGGCGATGACGGTGCCGACGCCGTCGGCGAAGACCGCGCGGCCCATGACCGGGTCGAGGTCGCGCTTGGTCATCTCGGCCACGGCCTTGACGTGGCCGACGTTCTCGGCGACCAGGGCGATGACGGCGGGGATGACCAGCAGGCTGAAGTTCAGCGAGAAGCTCGGCGCGGTGAAGTCGGGCAGGCCGAACCAGTCCGCCTGGCCGACCGAGTCGAAGTCGATCCGGTCGCGGGTGACCACGGCGCCGGTGCCGTCGGGCGAGGTGATCTGGCCGGCGGTGGCGTCGAGCAGGATCGACAGCAGGTAGCCGAAGACCAGGCCGAGCAGGATGGCGATGCGGGCGAGGAAGCCGCGCAGCGCCAGCGAGGCGACGATGACGAACGCCATCGTGGCGAGCGCGACCCACTGGTCCTGGGGCCAGTAGACGCCCGCGGCGACCGGGGCCAGGTTGAAGCCGATCAGCATGACGACGGCGCCGGTGACGGCCGGCGGCAGCACCTTGTTGATGAGGCCGAGGCCCGCGAAGTGGATGACCAGGCCGACCAGGGCCAGCACGACGCCGGCGACCAGCAGCGCGCCGACGACGTC
Source organism: Geodermatophilus sp. SYSU D01106 (assembly GCF_054049995.1). Classification (NCBI taxonomy): domain Bacteria; kingdom Bacillati; phylum Actinomycetota; class Actinomycetes; order Geodermatophilales; family Geodermatophilaceae; genus Geodermatophilus; species Geodermatophilus sp. SYSU D01106. Next base: position 74,254 of record NZ_JBJGYM010000020.1, read on the forward strand.
GCCGGAGTCGCCGCCGTTGGCGCGGATCGCGGCGACACCGCCGACGAAGGCCGCGCTGGTGCCCAGGTAGCTGGGTACCCGGTTCTTGACGATGAGCAGGAAGACGATCGTCGCGATCCCGCTCATCATGATCGCGAGGTTCGGGTCCAGGCCCATGATGAGCGGGAAGACGAAGGTCGCGCCGAACATCGCGACCACGTGCTGGGCGCCGATGCCCACGGTGAGCGGCCAGGACAGCCGCTCGTCGGGGGCCACCGCCTCACCGAGCGGTGGCGTCTTCCCGTCGCCGTAGAGCTTCCAACCGAACGCCATGGGGTCCTCCTCGCGAGGCACAGCCGATGCGGCCCGGGAGGTGCCGCCACCCCCCGGGAGGCCGTCACAGTGTCACGCGCCTCACGGGCGGGGAAGTGCCTCAGCGCTAAATCTTCCCGGTGCAACAAGATCGTTGCGCTGGCGATATCTCACCGCTGAGGCATCTGCCGGTACGGTCGGCGAGGTGAGCGATCCTGGGCCCGCAGCGGGCGTCCGGCACGTCTCCCTGCGCAGCGGCGTCTACGCCGACTCCGTCCGGTTGATGCAGGTCAGCCGCGACGTCGGCGCCCGCGACGGCGTCACCGCGGTGCTGGTCGCGATGGCCACGCCGCTCAACGTCGAGCTCGCCGAGGGCATGGGCCTGGCGCCGGAGCAGGCGGCCGCACCCGACCAGCTGCTCATCGCCGTCCGGGCCGTCGACGACGACGCGCTGGCCGCCGCGGTGGCCGCCGTCGACGCCGCCCTGGCCGAGCGCGAGCGCACGCGGGCCACCGCCGACGCCCAGCCGGCCCGCACGGTCGGCGCCGGCCTCGACGACCTCGGCCACGACGCCGGCGCGCTGGCGATCGTCAGCGTCCCGGGGCAGTACGCGGCGCTCGAGGCCGCCGACGCGATCGCCGCCGGCCGCAGCGTGCTGGTCTTCTCCGACGGCGTCCCGGTCGAGCAGGAGGTGGCGCTGAAGCGCGCCGCCCGCGCCGCCGGGGTGCTGGTGATGGGCCCCGACTGCGGCACCGCGATCGTCTCCGGCGTCGCGCTGGGCTTCGCCAACGTCGTCCGCCCCGGCCCGGTCGGCGTCGTCGCCGCCTCGGGCACCGGCGCGCAGCAGGTGTCCTGCCTGCTCGACGCGGCCGGCGTCGGCGTCTCGCACGTGATCGGCGTGGGCGGGCGCGACCTGTCCGAGGCCGTGGGCGGGCTGGCGACCCTCGACGCGCTGGCGGCGCTGGACGCCGACCCCGCCACCGAGCGGGTGCTCGTCGTCTCCAAGCCCCCGGCGCCGTCGGTGGCCGCGGAGGTGGCGCGGGTGTCGGGGGAGCTGGCGACGCCGGTGCGCTCGGCCGCCCTCTCGCCGGAGACGCCCGACCTCACCGCCGCCGTGGAGGCGCTGCTCGGCGACATGGGGCTCGACGTCCCGGTGTGGCCCTCCCGCCCCGGGCCGGCCGAGGCCGCCTCACCCGGCGCGGTGCTCAAGGGCCTCTACTCCGGCGGCACCCTGGCCGACGAGGCGATGCTCATCGCCGCGCCGGTGCTCGGCGACGTCCGCTCCAACACCCCGCTGCGTCCCGAGCTCGACCTCGCTCTCGACCCGGCCGCCCAGGACCTGTCCGCCCGCGGCCACCTCGTCGTCGACTTCGGCGACGACGCGCTCACCGTCGGCCGCGCCCACCCGATGATCGACCCGACGCTGCGGCTGGAGGCGATCGAGCGGCTGGCCGCCTCGGGCGAGCCCGCGGTGCTGCTGCTCGACGTCGTCCTCGGGTACGGCGCCGACGCCGACCCGGCCGCCGCCCTCGTCCCCGCGCTCACCGCCGCCCGCGCGCGGGCGCACCTGCCGGTCGTCGTCGCGCTGGTCGGCACCGAGGCCGACCCGCAGGGCTGGAGCCGCCAGGCCGACGCCCTCGCCGCGGCCGGCGCCGCCGTCTTCGCCTCCAACGCCGCGGCCACGCGGTACGCCCTCGACCTGCTGGGAGCCGCATCGTGACGACGACCGGGACCTCGACCGGAGCGCTCGGAGGACTGCTCGACGGCCCGCCGGCCGTCGTGGCCGCCGGTGTCGACGTGTTCTCGGGCGCGCTGCGCGCCCAGGGCGTGTCCGTGGCCGACGTCGACTGGCGGCCGCCGGGCCTCGGCGACGCCGCCGACCTGACCGCGCTGGCGCTCGACCCGCGCCGCGCCGCGGCCAACCGGACGGCGGTCGAGCGCGTGCTCGCGGCCGGGTCGGTGTTGGTCGACGTCCGCCCGGCCCGCGAGGTGCTCGGCATGGAGGGGCGCACGCTGCTGCACTCCGGCCCGCCGCTGACCTGGGAGGCCGCGTCGGGCCCCATGCGCGGGGCGCTCGTCGGCGCCTGCCTGTTCGAGGGCTGGGCGTCGACGGTGGAGGAGGCCGAGGCGCTGCTCGCGTCGGGCGGCGTGGAGCTCGAGCCGTGCCACCACCGCTCCGCCGTCGGCCCGATGGCCGGGGTGACCTCGCCGTCGATGTGGGCGTGGTGCCTGGAGGACCCGGTCAACGGCGGCCGGGCCTACTGCAACCTCAACGAGGGCCTGGGCAAGGTGCTGCGGATGGGCGCCTTCAACCAGGAGGTGCTCACGCGGCTGGCCTGGATGCGCGACGTCCTCGGCCCGCTGCTGGCGCGCGCGGTGCGCTCGATGGCCGAGCCGCTCGACGTGAAGGCCGTGCTCGCGCAGATGCTGCAGATGGGCGACGAGGGGCACAACCGCAACCGCGCCGGCTCGCTGATGACGCTGCGCGAGCTGTCGCCGGCGCTGGCCGCCCTCGACGCACCGTCCGACGACGTCGCCGCGGCGCTGCGCTTCATCGGCGGCAACGAGCACTTCTTCCTCAACCTCGGCATGCCGACGGCGAAGCTCGCGATGGACGCCGCCCGCGACGTGCCGGGCTCCACGCTGGTGACCGTCATGGCGCGCAACGGCACCGAGTTCGGCGTGCAGACGGCGGGCACCGGCGACCGCTGGTTCACCGGTCCGGCGCAGACGCCGGTGGGCCTGTTCCTCGGCGACTACGGCCCCGAGGACGCCAACCCCGACATCGGCGACTCCGCGATCATGGAGACCTACGGCGTCGGCGGCTTCTCGATGGCCGCGGCGCCGGCGATCGTGCGCTTCGTGGGCGGCACCGTGCCCGACGCGCTGGCCACCACCGAGCGGATGTACCAGCTCACCCTGGCCGAGAACCCGGCGATGGCCATCCCGATCCTCGGGTTCCGCGGCGCGCCGACCGGCATCGACGTCCTCGCCGTGGCGCGCACCGGCTGGCTGCCGCAGATCAACACCGGCATGGCCGGGCGGGTGGCCGGCACCGGCCAGGTGGGCGCCGGGCTCGTGCAGCCGCCGCGGGAGTGCTTCGAGGGCGCCCTCGCCGCGCTCGCCGAGGAGGCGCGCGCCGCCGCCTGAGTCGTCGTGCGCTGACCGCTACGCGGGGCCGCAGGTGAGCAGGACGTCCAGCGCCGCGCCCACGCCCGCGCCGTCGCTCACCGGCTCGCGGAACGGCACCCGCAGGTCGTAGCAGGAGCGGCGGGCCTCCACGCGGAAGCGCACGCCGTGCCGGTCGAGGCCGAGCAGCCGGACGTCGTCGCGCGGGCCGGCCCACGCCTGCACCCGGGCCAGCAGCCGGGTCAGCGCCGCGCCGTGCTCGGCGGCGAGGCCGGCCTCGGCCGCGGCGAGCGGGTCGGGGCGGGCGGCCGCGAAGTCGTCGGGGTCCACCTCGGTGGTCGCGCCGCCGTCGGTGAGGACCACCTCGGCGAGGTCGAGGCGCACCAGCAGCGCGCGCAGGCCGACGTCGAGGAGCGCGTCGGACGGGCGCACGTCGGCCAGGTCGAGCAGCGCCGGCTGGACCCCGGCCGGGTGCACCGGTGTCAGCCAGCCGGACAGCTCCACCTGCCCGCGCACCGGGTGCTGCAGCGGGAACGGCGACCGGTCGGTGACCGTCAGCCGCGCCGGGAGGTCGCCGAGGGGGGACTCCCGCAGCGCCGTCGCCAGCCGCCCGGCGGCGGGGACGACGACGTACACCTGCCCGGACGCCGTCGTCGCGGCCAGCGACAGCTCGACCGCGCCGAGCCCCACCGCGTGCAGCGCGGCCGACGGGCGGGCGGCCACGGTGCGGGCGCGCTCGGCCGGTGGCGGCTGCGGGATGCCGGTGGTGCCCGGGCCGGTGCGGGGGACGGTCATCGCTCACCTCGGGTCTCGGCGTGTGGGTAAGGTGAACCTAACCTAACTCTCTCGACGGAGGTACCGGATGAACACCCCGCGCCCGAAGGTGCGCCTCAGCCGCCGGCTCGGCCTGGCCCTGACGCCCAAGGCGGTCAGCTACTTCGAGCGTCGCCCGTACCCGCCCGGTGAGCACGGCCGCAAGCGCAAGCAGCAGAGCGACTACTCCACCCGGCTGCTGGAGAAGCAGCGGCTGCGCGCGCAGTACGACGTCAGCGAGACCCAGCTGCGTCGCGCGTTCGACCGCGCCCGGCGCACCGGCGGCAAGACCGGCGAGGCGCTCATCCAGGACCTCGAGTCGCGCCTGGACGCCACGGTGCTGCGGGCCGGCTTCGCGCGCACCATCTACCAGGCCCGCCAGTTCGTCACCCACCAGCACGTGCTGGTCAACGGCCGCCGCGTCGACCGTCCCTCCTACCGGCTGCGCCCCGGCGACTGGATCTCCATCGCCGAGCGCTCGCGCACCAAGGAGCCGTTCCAGGTGGCGGCCTCCGGTGCGCACGCGCAGCCGCCGGCCTACCTCGAGGTGCGGCTGGCCGACCTCACCGCCCGGGTCGAGCGGGTGCCCGCCCGCGACGAGGTGCCGGTGATCTGCGAGGAGCAGCTGGTCGTGGAGTACTACTCCCGCTGAGCACGGCGGGGTCCGCGCCGGTCAGGAGCTGCGGATGGCCCCGACCGGCGCGACCTCGAGCTGGTAGCCGACGTCGAGCCGGAAGGCGTGCCCGTCGCCGGCGACGACGCGCAGGTGGTGCGTGCCCGGGGCGGGCGCCGGGACGCGCGCCCACAGGCCCCACACGGTCACCGGGATCGGCTTGCGCCGGAAGGTGACCGGGTTGAGCAGGGCACCGGCGACGACGAAGGGCACCGGCGTGGTGATCTCCAGCGGCTCCAGGTCGACGCCGTCGAGGGTCAGCGCGCCCCACGCGTCGCCCGCCCGCTCCGGCGGGCCCACCGCCGGGCTGTTCCAGTAGTTGAATACCGGCAGGAACAGGTCGCGGCCGCCGGGCACGACGCAGCGCCGGTGCAGGACCTTCCCGTAGGACCCGGCGAGGAAGAAGACGTCGTCGGGCTGGTTGTGGCCCGCGTGCTCGCCGGTCGTGTCCTCGATGGGGTCGCGCTCGGTGCCGGCGGAGGCCACCCACTGCACCCAGCGGGCGGCCAGGCCCTCGGCCGAGTCGGACGGGTAGGGCAGCGGCGGCACCTCGTACGGGCCGCCGCGCAGCCGCGACAGGAACGACATGCGACGCAGGGTAGGCAGACGGCCACCCTCCGCAGGGGAGGCCCGCCGGGTCAGGACGGGTCGAGCACGGCGAGGTCGGCGGCGAACGTCAGCCGCGCCGCCGTCGCCCCCTGCAGGTCGTCGGGGTCGAGGCCGGCCACCATCTCGCGGACGAGGAAGCCCTCGGTGGTGACGTCGAGGACGGCGAGGTCGGTGTAGACCCGGTCGACGACGCCGGCCGCCGTCAGCGGGTAGCTGCAGCGCGGCACCAGCTTCGGCTCGCCCGCCTTCGTCGTGTGCGACGTCATGACCAGCACCCGCCGCGCCCCGACGGCGAGGTCCATCGCGCCGCCCACGGCCGGCGGGTGCGAGGCGTCGTCGGTGGCCCAGTTGGCCAGGTCTCCGGCCTCCGACACCTGGAAGGCACCGAGCACGGTCAGGTCCACGTGGCCGCCGCGCATCATCAGGAACGCGTCGGTGTGGTGGAAGAAGACCCCGCCCGGCAGCAGGGTCACCGGCTGCTTGCCGGCGTTGATGAGCTCCGGGTCCTCCGCGCCGGGCGCGGGGGCCGGGCCCATGCCGAGGATGCCGTTCTCCGAGTGGTAGACGATCTCCTTGTCGCTGCCCACGCAGTCGGCCACCAGCGTCGGCAGCCCGATGCCGAGGTTGACGTAGGAGCCGTCGGGGATGTCGCGGGCCACCCGCCGGGCGACCGCCCGCATGTCGAGACGCCCCTCGAGGCTCACGCCGCACCCACCCGGACGACGCGGTCGACGAAGATCCCGGGCGTCACGACCACCTCGGGGTCGAGCTCCCCGAGCTCCACGAACTCGTCCACCTGGACGACGGTCAGCGCGGCCGCGGCGGCCATCGTCGGGCCGAAGTTCCGCGCCGCGGTGCGGTAGACGAGGTTGCCCCAGCGGTCGGCGCGCGCGGCCTTGACCAGGGCGACGTCGCCGGGCAGGGGCTCCTCGAACACGTGCCGCCGGCCGTCGATCACCCGCACCTCCTTGCCCTCGGCGAGCCGGGTGTCGGCGCCGGTCGGGGTGAAGAACCCGCCCAGCCCCGCCGCCGCGGCCCGCATCCGCTCGCTCAGCGTGCCCTGCGGGACCAGCTCCAGCTCGACCTCGCCGGCCCGCCACCGCTCCTCGAACCACACCGACCCGGTCGAGCGCGGGTAGGAGCAGACGATCTTGCGCACCCGGCGCTCGCGCAGCAGCGCGGCGACGTCGGTCTCGCCGGACCCGGCGTTGTTGGTCACCACGGTGAGGTCGGTGGTCCCCTGGTCCAGCAGCGCGTGCACCAGCTCCACCGGCACGCCGGACGCGCCGAACCCGCCGACCAGGACCGTCGCGCCGTCCGCGATGCCCGCGACGGCCTCGGCCAGGGACGCGACCCGCTTGTCGATCACCCGCACCCTCCGTTCTGCCGGCCCGACGCTAACGGGTGGCGACCGCCCCGGCCGACCGGCGAGGCTGGCGGGGTGGAGCGGGGCGACGTCGTCCGGGTGAGCAAGCGGCTCTCGTACGTGCTGCGGCACCGCCCCGACAGCGTCGGGCTGACCCTCGACGGCGCCGGGTGGGCCGACGTCGGCGCCCTGCTGGACGCCCTCGCCGCACACGGGCTGCCGCTGTCGCGCGCCGACCTGGACGCCGTCGTGGCGGCGAACGACAAGCAGCGGTTCGCCCTCGACGGCACCGGCACCCGGATCCGGGCCAGCCAGGGTCACAGCGTGCCGGTCGAGCTGGGCTACGCCGCGCAGGAGCCGCCGGACGTCCTGTTCCACGGCACGCCGGTGCGCGTGCTGCCCGCCGTCCTCGCCGAGGGGCTGCGCCCGGGCCGGCGGCACGCGGTGCACCTGAGCGCCGACGAGGCGACCGCCCGCACGGTCGGGAAGCGCCGCGGGCGGGCCGCCGTCCTCGCGGTCGACGCGGCGGCGATGTCCCGCGACGGCGCCGTCTTCACCCGCTCGGCCAACGGCGTCTGGCTGGTCGACGCCGTGCCGCCGCGGTACCTACGGACGCTCTGAGAGCAGGTCGCGCACGCCGGCGGCGAGGGTCGCGGAGCTCGCCGGGCCACCGTCGAGGTACCCCGCGACCATCGCGCCGTCGCGCAGGACCAGCCAGCGGCGGGCGGCCTCCTCCGGCGCCGGGTGGCCGGCGCGCCGGAACGCCCCGGCGACGGCGGCGGTCAGCCAGGCGCGGTGGGCGAGCACCGCCCGCCGGACCGGGCTGGCCGGGTCGGGGTACTCGGCCGCGGCGTTGATGAACGCGCAGCCGCGGAAGCCGTCGCCGCACAGCTGGTCGCCGAGCCGGCCGGTGAGCGCCTCCAGCCAGGCGGCGGCGCCGTCGGCGTCGTCCGGGACCTCGCCGGCCGCCTCGCGCACGGCGCGGTCCACCCCGTCGAGGTAGGCGACGACGAGGTCCTCCTTGCCGGGGAAGTGTCGGTAGAAGGTGGCCCGGGTGACCGCGGCCTCCTCGACGACCCGGTCGACGCCCACGGCGCGCACGCCCTCGGCGTAGAAGAGCGCCGACGCGGTCCGGAGCAGGCGGTCCCGGGCCTCGGAGGGGCGCACCGCGGCGGTCATGCCGACGACGGTACCGCCGTGTACGGTCGTCGGCAGAACGACCGTTCTGTCTACCTGCTGGGAGGGCCCATGTCCGCCGTCTACACCGCCGTCGCCACCGCCACCGGGGAGGGCCGCAACGGCCGCACCCGCACCGACGACGGCGGGATCGACCTCGACCTGGCCGTGCCGCAGGAGATGGGCGGCCCGGGCGGCGGGGCGAACCCGGAGCAGCTGTTCGCCGCCGGCTACGCCGCGTGCTTCCACGGCGCGCTCAAGCTCGTCGCCCGCAAGCGCGGGGCGACGTTCACCGACTCCGCCGTCACCGCCGAGGTGGGCATCGGGCCGGACGACGCCGGCGGCTTCGCCCTCGAGGTCACCCTGCGCGTCGAGCTCGGCGGCATCGAGCAGGCGGCCGCCGAGGAGCTCGTCGAGGCCGCCCACCAGGTGTGCCCCTACTCGAACGCCACCCGCGGGAACGTCCCGGTGGCCCTGGAGACCGTCACCGCCTGACCGTCACCGCCTGACCGTCCCGTGTGCCCGGGCCGGGGATCCCGGTCCGGGCACGCGCACGGCGAGCAACGCGACGTCGTCGTGCCGGGCGGCGCCCCCGACGCCGGCCAGCAGCCGGTCGCACAGCTCGTCCAGGGGGTCCGCGGCGTGCCGGCCGAGCTCACCCACGAGCCAGGCGTTGCCGTCGTCGAGCGAGCCGCCCCGCCGCTCCACCAGCCCGTCGGTGTAGAGCAGCAGCGAGTCGCCGGGGCGGAGCACCAGCTCGGCGTCGGTCCGCGGTGCCCCGGCGCTCACCCCGAGCGCCCGCTCCGGGTCCCGCTCGAGCAGCCGCACCGACCCGTCGGCCCGGACCAGCGCCGGGGGCGGGTGTCCCGCGTTCGACCACCGCAGCCGCGCGCCGTCCCCGGCCGGCTCGACCGTGGCGACGACCGCGGTCACCATCGCCGGCGCCGCCGGGTGCGCCATCACCCGGTCCAGGGCGCCGAGCAGGCCCGCGGGCGAGGCGGCGTCCACGGCCACCGCCCGCAGCATCCCGCGCACCTCGGCCATCGCGGCCGCGGCCTGCGGGTCGTGCCCGGCGACGTCGCCGACCACCAGCACGGTGCCGCCGCCGGCCGCGGGGACGGCGTCGTACCAGTCCCCGCCCACGCGGGTGCCGCGCAGCGCCGGCAGGTAGCGCGCCGCCGACGCCAGCCCGGGCACGACCGGCGGCGGGCCCAGCAGGTGCCGCTGCAGCGTCTCGCCGAGCGCCAGGGACGCCCGCGCCGACGCGGCCTCGGCACTCAGCCGCTGCAGGTCGGCCTCCCGGCGCACCCGGAGCGTGCAGGCGCCCAGGGCGACCAGCGCGGCGGCCGTCACCAGCGCCAGCCGGACCAGCTGCGCGGGGACGGCGTCCCCCTCGTACTGACGGTCGTAGACGCCGAGCAGCGCCGCGGTGAGGACGGCGAGGACGCCGTACGCGCCGGTCGCCCGCCGGCCGGTGAGCGTCGCCGCGACCAGCGGCGAGGCGGCCACCAGGCCCAGGATCACCTGCTCCGGCCCGAGCGCCAGGTCGACCGCCGCCGGCCCGAGGAGGAAGAGCAGGGGCAGGCCGTGCGACCGCAGCACCCCGTCCACCCACGCCTCCGACCGCCGTCCCCTGGTCGGCCCAACCTACGGGGCGCCGCCCGATCGGCCGGGCCGTCGCCGCCGAGGACGGCGCGTGGCCGGCGCCGGGAACACGACCGCGTCCGCCGGAGGCTGTTCGGTCCGTACCGCGCGCTGACCGCGCGCTCCCGTCGAGGACCGAGGAGTCCCGTGCGCATCGACCTCTCCGGCCGCACCGCCGTCGTCACCGGCTCGTCCCAGGGCATCGGCCTGGCCATCGCCACCGGCCTCGCGGCGGCCGGCGCCGCCGTCGTCCTCACCGGCCGCGACCCCGCCAGGCTGGAGGACGCCGCGGCGGGGATCGACGGCGAGGTGCGCACCGTCGCCGGCGACGTGACCACCGACGAGGGGACGGCGGCCCTGCTCGCGGCCGTGCCCGACGCCGACGTGCTGGTCAACAACCTGGGCGTCTTCGGCGCCCGGCCGGCGCTGGAGATCACCGACGACGAGTGGCGCCGCTACTTCGAGACCAACGTGCTCACCGCCGTGCGGCTCACCCGCGCCTGGCTGCCCGGGATGCGCGAGCGCGGCTGGGGGCGGGTGCAGTACATCGCCAGCGACTCGGCGGTCGCCATCCCGGCCGAGATGGTGCACTACGGCGTCACCAAGACGGCGCTGCTCGCGGTCTCCCGGGGCTTCGCGAAGGAGGCCGCCGGGTCGGGCGTCACCGTCAACTCGGTGATCGCGGGGCCCACGCACACCGGCGGCGTCGAGGACTTCGTGTACTCCCTCGTGGGGCGGGACCTGCCCTGGGACGAGGCGCAGCGGACGTTCATGCGCGAGCACCGGCCGGCGTCGCTCCTGCAGCGGCTGATCGAGCCCGAGGAGATCGCGAACATGTGCGTCTACCTGGCCTCGCCGCTGGCGTCGGCCACGACGGGCGGCGCGCTGCGCGTCGACGGCGGCTACGTCGACGCGATCCTGCCCTGACGGGGGGACCGCAGGCCCGATGCGCTGCGGTCCCCCGTCGGCCCCGTCCAGGGCACCGCCCCGAGCGTGCGAGGGGTGGGGAGGACGGGGTCCTCCGTCAGGCCTCGATGATCGCGGCGACCGGGCCGCCGCCGGAGGGGCCCTGGTGCACCGCCGCCACCGACACGAACACCGCCGGGTCGCCGGTCACCGACGCCGCGACGCCGCCCACCGTGGCCTTGATCTGCCGGTGCCAGAAGACGTCGGAGTCGTCGAGCATGGCGTTGCGCCGGCCGCGGACGTAGCCGGTCGGGTCGGCCTCGCACTTGAGGAACACGTTGACCAGCCGGCCGCCGAGGTCGCTGACGTGCGGCCGCTCCGGCAGGTCGAGCCCGGCCTGGCGGATGGCGTCCCAGATGCCGTCCTGGTCCAGGGCGTCCTTCATCACCGAGTGGCCGATCTTGTACTTCCCGCCGTGGCCGCGGGCGTTGCCGACGACGACGATCTGCGCCCGGTCCAGCTCCACGCCCGACGAGCAGGAGGCGACGGCGCTGAACAGCGACAGGTCGCGCATGACCTGCGACTGCTCCGGCATCTCGATCTCGCCGAGCGCCACCGCGATGCCCAGCGCCGTCGTGCCGTTGGACAGGTCCATCGAGCCGTGCGGCTCGTCGTAGTAGGTGTCCTTGCCGCGGTTCTTCGCGTCGCGGATCGTCTCGATCGTCAGCAGCGGCGTCTTGGTCTGCACGTAGTGGACGTCGGTCGGGTCGGTGATCCCGGCGGCCTCCATCGCGCGGCGCACGCCCTCGGCGACCTTCTCCACCATCGAGATGCGGCCGATGTCCTCGGGCAGCAGGACGTCGCTCATCGCGTAGCCCACGGTCAGCCGCGGCTCGTCGGTCTTCTCGACGGCGTCCTCGGGCAGCGTGGCGAAGATCGTCGCGTGCGGGCTGATGACGCCGTCGGTGCCGCCCGACCACACGATCGGGATCTCGGCGACCTCCTCCTTGCTGCGGGTGCCCTTCTCCATCAGCACCTCGCGGAAGGCGCGGTCGGCGATGATCCGCGTGTAGTCGTTGACGCCGCCGTTGCCCTCGGTCTTGCCGATGACGGCGACGACCCGGTCGGCCTCCATGACGCCGTCGTCGATGAGCTTGGCCAGCTCGCTGGCGTCGCTCACGTTGTGCAGCGGGACCTTGCGGACCTCGATCGGTGCGGGCACGTGCGCTCCTTGTTCAGTCGGTGGTGAGGACGGTGCCGACGGCGTCCCCGGCGACGGCGTCGGCGATGTTCTCGAGCGAGGTGACGACGGCGCGCTCGCCGCCCGCCTCGACGAAGCGGAGGACGGCCTCGACCTTGGGGCCCATCGACCCCCGGGCGAACTGGCCGTCGGCGGCGTGCGCGCGGAGCTCGGCCACCGTGACCCGGCCGAGCGGGCGCTGCGCGGGCGTGCCGAAGTCGACCATCACGTTCGGGACGTCGGTGGCGATGACCAGCGTGTCGGCGTCCAGGTCGCGGGCCAGGACGGCCGCGGTGAGGTCCTTGTCGATCACGGCCTCGACGCCGCGCAGCGCGGCGCCGTCCCCGCCGTCGTCGGTCACCGGGATGCCCCCGCCCCCGGCGCAGACGACGACGAAGCCGGCCGCGGCGAGCGCGTGGATCGCGGGGGAGTCGACGACCGAGCGCGGCTCGGGCGAGGCGACCACCCGCCGCCAGCCCCGCGGGCCGCGGTCCTCCCACACCTGGCCCAGCGCGAGGAACCGCTCGGCCTCCTCGCGCGGGAGGAAGCGGCCCACCGGCTTGGACGGCTCGGCGAGGTGTGGGTCGGCGGCGTCGACCAGGGTGCGGGTGACCAGCCCGGCGGTGCGCTGGGGGAGGCCCCGCGCGGCCAGGGCGGCGTCGAGCTCGTCGGCCACGGTGAAGGCGATGGTCGCCTGGGTCTGCGCGACGTTCCAGTCCAGCGGCACCGGCGGCACGACGTGCGCGGCGAGCTCGTTCTTCACCAGCAGGTTGCCCACCTGCGGGCCGTTGCCGTGGGTGAGCACCACCTCGACGCCGGCGGCCACCACCTCGGCGACGTGGCCGGCCGCCTCGCGGATCGCGGTGCGCTGGGCCTCGGGGGTGGCCGAGCCGTCGGGCCCGGTCATGGCGTTGCCCCCGAGGGCGATCACCACGCGGCGGGACGTCACCCCGGCGACCCTAGCGGCGTTTCTCTTAGCGGTGAAGTACCTGGCGGGAGCCGGCACCTCCCGCTGGGCGCCCGGGCGCGGGACGATCCCGGCGGGAGCGGGGGCCGTCCGGAGGGAGCCGGCGATGCGCGTCCACTTCGACCTCGACACCCGCGCCACGCCCGCCCAGGTGCTCGACGCCCTCACCGCGGTCGGCGACCGGCGGCTGGAGATCTGGTCCCGCACGCTGGACCCGGCGAAGTACGAGGTCCGCGAGGCGGGCGAGGGGTGGGCCGTGCTGCGCGAGGGCAGCGCCGGCGTCCGGCTGTGGGTGCTGCTGCGCTACGAGTGGCCCACCCCCGACCGCGTCACCTGGACGCTGCTCGACAGCGACCACTGCGACCGGGGCAGCGGCGAGGTGCGGATCACCGCGCGGGACGACGGCGGCAGCCACGTCGACGTCGTCTTCCACCACTCCGGCGGCCGCGGGCTCCGCGGGAGGGCCGTGCTGCTCCTCCAGCGCCTCCTCGGGCCCGTCGCGTTCCCCCGGACGTGGCGCGCCGCCCTGGACCGGGCGGCCGCCTGAGCTCAGCGGCGCCAGAAGTCGAAGCGGTCCCGCCCGGGCCGGAAGCCGGCGGCCTCCACGACGTCGACGGCGAGGTCGAAGCGCTGCCCGACCGCGCCGGGCTGGTGGGCGTCGCTGCCGAAGCTCACCGCCTCGCCGCCCTCCTCGCGGAACCAGCGCACCTGGTCGGCGGACGCCAGCGGGCTGCTGGTGTTGACCTCCAGCGCCCGCCCGGTGCCGGCCAGCGCCCGGAACACCGCGCGGTACTCCTCCTCGTAGTCCTTCTCCACGAACCGGTGCGACCCGCCGGGCCAGTAGCGGCGCGGGAAGTCGACGTGGGCGAGGACCTGGAAGACGTCGCTGCTCTCGACCATGTCGACGATCTCGCCGAGGTAGCGGCGCATCGTGGCGTCGGGGTCGGTGTAGAGCAGCTGGCCGACGCCGTAGAGCCGGTCGCCGTCGGACAGCGAGTGCAGCGACCCGAGGATCCGGTCGACGGGTGCGTCCCGCAGGTGCGCCGCGACGCTCGAAGCGAACAGGTGCGGCTCGCCGGCCTCGACGCCGGACCAGATCCGCAGTTCGGGGAACCGCTCGCGCACCTCGGTGAGCTCGGCCCAGTAGCCCTCGCTGTCGATCGGCTCGTGCCGGGAGGCGTGCCGGTCGACCAGGCCGAGGGTGGTGGCGCGGTCGTCGGGCCCCCACACGGTGAAGTCGAGGTGCTCGGTGAAGGCGATCGCGGGCAGTCCCTGGGCGACCGCCCGCTCGCACGCGCGGGCCATCGTGACCGAGGCGGGGGTGTCCCACGACCACCCGGTGTGCACGTGGTTGTCCGGCGGTCGCATCGTCCCCATCCTGCCCGCCGTCCCCAGGTCGCGCTCACACGGTCCCGCTGTCGGGGGACGCACCTACTGTCGGGTGCCATGAGCACCGCCGCGCCCTCCGCTCCCGTCGCCGACGAGGCCCTCGCCGTCCTCCGCGAGCTGACCGGCCGCCCGGGCGCGGAGTTCCGCGAGGGGCAGGACGCCGCCGTCGCCGCGCTCGTCGAGCGCTCCGAGCGGGCCCTGGTCGTGCAGCGCACCGGCTGGGGCAAGTCGGCCGTCTACTTCGTCTCCACCGCGCTGCTGCGCCGCCGCGGCGCCGGCCCCACCCTGCTGGTCAGCCCGCTGCTCGCGCTCATGCGCGACCAGGTGGCCGCCGCGGCCCGCGCCGGCATCCGCGCCGTGGAGATCTCCAGCGCCAACGCCACCGAGTGGGACGACGTCGCCGCGCGCCTGGCCTCCGACGAGGTCGACGTCCTGCTGGTCTCCCCGGAGCGCCTCACCAACCCGCGCTTCCGCGAGGAGCAGCTGCCCGGCCTGGTCGCCCGCTGCGGCCTGCTCGTCGTCGACGAGGCGCACTGCGTCTCCGACTGGGGCCACGACTTCCGCCCCGACTACCGCCGCATCCGCGACCTCCTGGGCACCCTGCCCGCCGGCACCCCGGTCCTCGCCACGACCGCGACGGCGAACGAGCGGGTCGTCGCCGACGTGGCCGAGCAGCTGGGCGCCGGCGGCGTCGGGGTGACGACGGTCCGCGGCCCGCTGGCCCGTGACTCGCTGCGCCTGGGCGTGCTGCGGCTGCCCACCGACCGCGCCCGGCTGGCGTGGCTGGCCGCCCACCTCGGCGACCTGCCGGGCAGCGGCATCGTCTACACGCTCACCGTCGCCGCGGCCGAGGAGACGGCGGGGCTCCTGCGCGACGCCGGGCACGACGTGCGCGCCTACACCGGCCGCCTCGACGACGCCGACCGCAAGGAGGCCGAGGAGGCGCTCCGGGAGAACCGGGTCAAGGCACTCGTGGCCACCTCCGCGCTCGGCATGGGCTTCGACAAGCCCGACCTCGGCTTCGTCGTCCACCTCGGGGCGCCGTCGTCGCCGGTCAGCTACTACCAGCAGGTCGGCCGCGCCGGCCGCGCCGTCGAGCACGCCGACGTGATGCTCCTGCCCGGCCCGGAGGACCTCGCCATCTGGCAGTGGTTCGCCACCTCCTCCATGCCGCGCGAGGACCACGCCGCCGCGGTGCTCTCGGCGATGGCCGACGGCAAGGCGTGGTCGGTCGCCCGCCTGGAGACCGTGGCCGACGTCCGCCGCTCCCGGCTCGAGCTGCTGCTCAAGGTGCTCGCCGTCGACGGCGCGGTCGAGCGGGTGCAGGGCGGCTGGCGGTCCACCGGCCGACCGTGGGTCTACGACGCCGACCGCTACGCCCGCGTCACCCGCACCCGGGAGGCCGAGCAGCGGGCGATGCTCGCCTACGCGAAGCCGGTCGACGAGGCGCGGTGCCGGATGGCCTTCCTCCAGGAGGCGCTCGACGACCCGACGGCCGCCCCGTGCGGGCGCTGCGACGTCTGCGCCGGCCCCTGGTACCCCACCGACGTCCCGGAGGGCGCCGCGGAGGCGGCCTCCGCCGCGCTCGACCGCCCCGGCGTGGAGCTCGCCCCGCGGGCGCAGTGGCCCACCGGCGCCGACCGCCTCGGCGTCGAGGTCAAGGGCAAGATCGCCGCCGGCGAGCAGCTCGACCCCGGCCGCGCCGTCGCCCGGCTCACCGACCTCGGCTGGGGGCAGAAGCTGCGCACCCTGCTCGGCGACGACGGTGTGGGCGGCACGGTGACCCTCGACCTGGAGGCGCCCGGCCTCGAGGAGGACCCGGACGCCGCCTTCGACGTCCCGGTCCAGCGCTCGGTGTCCGACGTGCCGCCCGACGACGAGCTGCTCCGCGCCTGCGCCCGCGTCCTCGGCGCCTGGGACTGGGCCGAGCGCCCGGCTGCCGTGGTCGCCGTCCCGTCGCGCCGGCGCCCGCGGCTGGTGTCCGGGGTGGCGCAGGGCCTGGCCCGGGTGGGGCGGCTGCCCTATCTCGGGGAACTGTCGCTCGCGCACGGCGGCCCCACGGGCGGTCCCGGCGGCAACAGCGCCTTCCGGCTGGCCGGGGTCTGGCAGCGCATCGTCGTCGGCCCGGAGCTGCGGTCCCGGCTGGCCGAGCTGGGCCCCGTGCCGGTGCTGCTCGTCGACGACCTGGCCGACTCCCGCTGGACGATGACCGTCGCCGGGCGGGAGCTGCGGCTGGCCGGCGCGTCCCGGGTGCTGCCGTTCGCTCTCGCGCTCGCGGCCTAGGGGCTCGTACACACGTTCGAACACCGCTAGCCTGCTCGGCATGACGCTCGCGCACCAGCCGTCGATGTTCGACGTCGCCGAGGAGGCCGCCCTCACGCCGCTGCGGGGCCGGGTGCGGCGGCACGTCCTCGGTCGCGGGGCCTGGGTCGACCACCTCCCCGGGTGGGTCGCCGGCTCCGACGAGGTCCTCGAGGTCCTGCTCGGCGACATCGGCTGGCGGGCCGACCGCCGGCAGATGTACGACCGCGAGGTCGCCGTCCCGCGGCTGCTGCGCTGGTACGGCCGCGGCGAGACGCTGCCGCACCCGCTGCTCACCGAGGCGCGCACCGCCCTCGACGTGCACTACGCACCCGAGCTCGGGGAGCCCTTCGTCACCGCCGGCATGTGCCTCTACCGGGACGGGCGGGACAGCGTCGCGTGGCACGGCGACCGGCTGGGGCGCAGCCGCACCGAGGACACGATGGTGGCGATCGTGTCCTTCGGGTCACCGCGGCCGCTGCTGCTCCGCCCGTCGGGCGGGGGCGGCGAGACGCTGCGCTTCCCGCTGGGGCACGGCGACCTCGTGGTGATGGGTGGCTCGTGCCAGCGCACGTGGGAGCACTGCATCCCCAAGACGACGCGTCCCGTCGGGCCGCGGGTGAGCGTCCAGTTCCGCCCGGCCGGCGTCGCCTGACGCCCGCGTCCCGCTGTGGCTGCGGGCCTGGGGCGCGGCGCCGAGGCCTCCTCCGCCCGGTCTCCGAGGGCGTGGCGAGGGCCACGGGGACCCCCCCTGCACGACCCCTCGGAGGGCGTGTAATGTTCTCCCTGCACCGAGCGAGAACGGACCGGGCCGCAAGGCCTGGGAAACCGCCGGGAAGGCCCCCGAGGCCGG
This sequence comes from Geodermatophilus sp. SYSU D01106, assembly GCF_054049995.1. NCBI lineage: Bacteria > Bacillati > Actinomycetota > Actinomycetes > Geodermatophilales > Geodermatophilaceae > Geodermatophilus > Geodermatophilus sp. SYSU D01106. The sequence goes on from NZ_JBJGYM010000020.1 coordinate 91,611, forward strand.
ACCGCTGCGGAGCCGGTGTATGGTGAGGACACCGCCTCGAACGAAGGCCGAAAAGGCCGGGGTACGAGCGCGTCCGCTCCTTGAGAACTCAACAGCGTGCCGAAAGTCAGTGCCAAGTAATAACCCCGTGGCCTGGTCGGTGTCACCGGTCGGGTCTTGGGATTCCTTTGGTTGATTGATATCGCGATCTGTCAGG
>NZ_JBJGYM010000021.1:0-89353 GCF_054049995.1 Geodermatophilus sp. SYSU D01106
TGCGCGGCCGGCGCGGCCCCGGCGGGCGCGCCCCCCCCCCCCCCCCCCCGCCCCCCCCCCCCCCCCCCCCCCCCCCCCCCCCCCCCCCCCCCGGGGCCGGGTCCGCCCCCCGCGCGGGGCCGGGTCCGCGCTCCGCGCGCGGGAGCCGGACCCGGCGGGTCAGAGCAGCTCGAGGATGGTGGCGTTGGCCTGGCCGCCGCCCTCGCACATCGTCTGCAGGCCGTAGCGGATCCCGTTGTCGCGCATGTGGTGCACGAGCGTCGTCATGATCCGCGCGCCGGAACCGCCGAGCGGGTGCCCCAGCGCGATCGCCCCGCCGTTCGGGTTGAGCGACTTCTCGTCGGCGCCGATGTCGGCCAGCCACGCCAGCGGCACGGGCGCGAACGCCTCGTTCACCTCGAACGCGCCGATCTCGTCGACCGACAGCCCGGAGCGCTGCAGCACCTTCTGCGTCGCGGGGATCGGCGCGGTCAGCATGATCACCGGGTCGGCGCCGGCCAGCACGGCGGTGTGCACCCGCGCGATCGGGGTCAGCCCCAGCTCGCGGGCCTTCTCCGACGTCGTCATGAGCAGCGCCGCGGCGCCGTCGGAGATCTGTGAGGCGTTGCCCGCGCTGATCACGCCGTCGGCCTTGAACGGGGTCTTCAGCCCGCCGAGGGTCTCCACGGTCGAGCCCCGGCGGATGCCCTCGTCGCGGCTGACGACGGTGCCGTCCGGCGTGGTCACCGGCGCGATCTGGGCGTCGAAGCGGCCCTCGTCCTGCGCGGCCGCGGCCTTCTCGTGCGAGGCCACGGAGAACTCGTCGAGCTGCTGCCGGGAGAAGCCCCAGCGCTCGGCGATCATCTCCGCGCCGATCCCCTGGTTCGGGGCGACGCCGTAGCGCTCCATGAACCGCGGCCCCATCGGGTCCGCGCCGGCCGACGAGGCGCCCATCGGGACCCGCGACATCGACTCCACGCCCCCGGCGACGACGACGTCGTACTGCCCGGCGACGAGCCCGGCCGCCGCGAAGTGCACCGACTGCTGCGAGGAGCCGCACTGCCGGTCCACGGTCACGCCGGTCACCGTCTCCGGCCAGCCCGCTGCCAGCACCGAGGTGCGGGCGATGTCCATCGTCTGCTCGCCCACCTGGGACACGCAGCCCCAGATGACGTCGTCCACGCCGGCCGGGTCCAGGCCCGCCCGCTCCGCCAGGGCGTTCAGCACGTGCGCCGACAGGTCCACCGGGTGCACCCCGGACAGCCCGCCGTTGCGCTTGCCCACCGGCGTGCGCACCGCCTCCACGATCACCGCGTCACGCATGTCTGGTCCCTCTCGTCGTCGTGCCGGCGTCGGCCGCCGGCCCGTCCTCGTGCACCCCGGCCGGCCGGCCGGGCACTCCTGGTGTCATCCCTCGCCGGCCGCGTCGGGCACGGCCAGGTGCCGCGGGTTGGCCACCCGCAGGCGGTCGCGCACGCCCTCGCGCACGGCGGCCACCACCTCGTCCCAGCGGTCGTCGAGCGAGCCGTTGGCGATCGCCTCGGACAGCGCGTCGTCGTCGCGCACGCCGAGCCCCGCCAGCCGGGCCCGTCGCCGCGCGCGGGCGCCGTCACCCAGCAGCAGCTCGCGCCGGACGGTGGCGACGACGTTGGCCGCCACCTGCGCGTGGAACGAGGTCCGCCCGGACGTCGCCCCGCGCACCTCGCCGCCCAGGAAGCCGGCGACCGCCGCCGCGAGCTCCGCCGCGGTGGGCCGGCCGAACAGCAGGTCGTCGTCGCCGCCGGGCTCCTCGGGCGCGGTGGCGTCGGGCCGGTCGAGGCCGAGCGCGAGCAGCACGTCGAACTCCTGCTCGGCGGCCCGCCGGCCGATCGCGGCGAGCTCCACCGACGGCTCGGCGCCCGACAGGTGGCGCTCGGTCATCGCCCGGCACATCAGGCCCCACTGCACGGTCGCGTGCAGCTCCCACCAGTGCAGCTCGGCCGCCGTCGGGCGCCAGCCGGCCACCGCGGCGTACCCGTCGAGCAGGTCGCGGCGGGTGCCGGTGCCGGCGGCGGGCAGCGCCGAGCCGAAGCGCCACACCTTGGCGCAGCACCAGCCGAGGTCCTCCAGCGGGTCGCCGCGGTGCACCAGCTCCCAGTCGAGCACCGCGCGCAGCCCGTCGGGGCCGACCATGAGGTTGCCCATCCGGAAGTCGCCGTGCACGAGCACCGGCCCGTGCGACGGCGGGCGGTTCTCCCGCAGCCAGCGCAGGCCCAGCGCCAGCCCGGGCGGGGGCGGGGTGCCCTCGACGAGGAACGACGACGTCAGCCGCTCCAGCGGGTCGCCGACGGCGGGCACCCGACCCAGGCCGTCGAGCGGCGCGGCGTGCAGCCGGGCGAGGACGGCGCCGAGCTCGCGGGCCAGCCGCGCCCGCGCCGGCGCGTAGGCCTCCTCGCGCAGCAGCCGCCGGGGGATCGTCTCGCCGTCGACCCGGCCCATGAGCAGGTACTCGGCGGGCAGCCCGGGGGCGTCCTCGCCGGTGCCGACGTCGACCAGGTCGGGCACCGGCACGCCGGCCCGCGCGGCGGCGGCGATCGCGGCGGCCTCCACCGCCACCGGGCGCCCGCCGGTCGAGTAGCCGCCGCGCAGCACCAGCTCGCGCCGCGTGCCGCCGTCGTCGGCGGTGAACGCCCAGGTCTCGCGGTTGGCGCCGCCGGTGAGCCGGGTCAGCCCGTCGACGGCGACCGGGCGGCCGAGCCGGTGCGTGAGCCGCGCGGCGAGCGCGCCGGCGAGCCCGTCGGTGGACGTGGGGGAGGCCAGCGTGCCGGTCACCGCAGGAAGCCGAACAGCTGCCCGGCGACCCGGCGCATCTGGATCTCCTCGGACCCCTCGGTGATCCGGTAGCGGCGGTGGTGCCGGTAGATGTGCTCGAAGGGCAGGTGCCGCGAGTAGCCCATGCCGCCGTGCACCTGCATGGCGCGGTCGGCGGCGTCGCAGACCAGCCGGTTGCCGCGGTAGTTGCACATCGACACCCGGTGGCCGATGGTCACCGCCGGCTCGCCGCGGGCGGTGAGCTCGTCGAGGTCGGCCGCCGTGGCCCGGATGAGCGTGCGCACCAGCTCGGCCTCGGTGTGCAGCTCCACCAGCGGCCACTGGATCGCCTGCCGCTCGGCCAGCGGCTTGCCGAAGGTGACTCGCCGGCGGGCGTACTCCACCGACCGGTCGATGCAGAACTGCGCCGCGCCCACCCCGGAGGCGGCCTGCCGGATGCGGTTCTCGTGCACGAACGTCTGCGCGACCGCCAGGCCCTCGCCCTCGGCGCCCAGCACCGCCGCGCCCGGCACCCGGACGCCGTCGAGGACGACCTCGCCGTGGTCGGTGGGCATGTTGAGCGTCCACCAGAACTGCGGCACCGACAGGCGGGGCGCGTCGGTGGGCACGACGAGCGCGGTGATCCCGCGGGCCTGCCCGGGCGTCCCGGACGTGCGGGCGAAGACGAGCAGGTGCGTGCCGGTGTGCACGCCGGTGATCCAGCGCTTGCGGCCGGTGATGATCCAGTCGTCGCCGTGGCGGACCGCGCGGGTCTCCATCCACGTGGCGTCGCTGCCGTGCTCGGGCTCGGTGAGCGCGAAGGACATCCGCCGCTCGCCGGTGATCAGCGGCTCGACGAACTCCGCGCGCTGCTCGGCGCTGCCGAACAGGTGCAGCAGGTGCGGCATGACCAGGTTGCCGACGACGCTGTGCTCGTTCTGCAGGTCGTTGTGCAGGCCCAGGCCGCGGGAGGCCAGGTGCTCGCGGATGACCGCCATGTCCACGTTGCCGCCGTCGCGCCCGCCCAGCTCGGCCGGGAGCGCGTAGCGCAGCCAGCCCGCGGCGTCGGCGCGCCGCCGGACCTCGCCGAGCAGCTCCTCCCACTCCGCGCGGGGGACGCCGCCGGCCTCGAGGTCGGTGCGGGCGAACTCGCGGCGGTGGTCGAAGAAGCGGACGTTGTCGTCCTGCTGCTCGAGCGGCTCGATCTCGGCGGCCACGAAGGCGTCGAGCTCGTCGAGGACCGCGTTCAGCCGCGGCGGCAGCGAGGAGCCGGGCAGGGCCCCGTCCGCCGCGGCGCGGGCGGGCTGGTCGAGCGTGGTCATGCGGCCTCCTGTCCGGCGCCGGTGCCGGTCCCCCCGACCATGACAGCGTTGACACTTGACGTCAACGTCGACTATTCACGGCCCGTCGGTCGGACGAGCAGAGGGAGTGGGACGTGGACGTCTCGGGCATGACGGTGCTGGTGACCGGGGGCGCCTCCGGGCTGGGCCTGGCGACGGTCGAGCGCCTGGTGGGTGCGGGTGCGGAGGCGGTGATCGTCGACCTGCCGTCGTCGCAGGGCAAGGCCGTCGCCGAGCGGCTCGGCGGGCGGGTCACCTTCGTGGCCGGCGACGTCACCAGCGAGGAGCAGGTGGCCGAGGCGGTGGCCGCCGCCGAGGAGCGCGGCCCGCTGCGCGCGGTGGTCAACTGCGCCGGCATCGGCAACGCCGTCCGCACGGTCGGCCGGGACGGGCCGTTCCCGCTCGACGCCTTCCGCCGGGTGGTGGAGGTGAACCTGATCGGCACGTTCAACGTGCTGCGGCTGGGCGCGCAGGCGATCGCGCGCACCGAGCCGGTCGAGGGTGAGCGCGGCGTCGTCGTCAACACCGCCTCGGTGGCCGCCTTCGACGGGCAGATCGGGCAGGCGGCCTACTCGGCGTCGAAGGGCGGCATCGTGGGCATGACCCTGCCGATCGCGCGCGACCTGGCCTCGCTGCAGGTCCGCGTCGTCACCATCGCCCCGGGCCTGTTCGAGACGCCGCTGCTCGGCCAGCTGCCGCAGGAGGCGCGCGACTCCCTCGGCGCCCAGGTGCCGCACCCGAGCCGGCTGGGCCGTCCCGCGGAGTACGCGGCGCTGGTGCAGGCGATCGTGGAGAACCCGATGCTCAACGGCGAGACGATCCGCCTCGACGGCGCCATCCGCATGGCCCCACGCTGACCCGGGACGCGGCACGGGAAGCTATCCGCACGTCTCTGCGCTCGAGACGTGCGGATAGCTTCCTATGCCGCTACGGCACCGGGACGGCGGCGGCCTCGCGGAGCTGCTCGCGCAGCCGGCGCTTGAGGATCTTGCCGCTGGCGTTGAGCGGCATCTCCGGCACGACGACCACCTCGGCGGGCACCTTGTAGGCGGCCAGCCGGCCCCGGCAGTGCTCGCGCAGCGTCTCCGGGTCCGGCGCCGGCCCGCCCGGGTCGCCGGTCACGACGGCGACGACGACCTCGCCCCAGTGGTCGTCGGGCCGGCCGACGACGGCGACCTGCGCGACCGACGGGTGGTCGGCGAGCACCGACTCGATCTCCACCGGGTAGATGTTCTCCCCGCCGCGGATGATCATGTCCTTCGACCGGCCGGCCAGGTAGAGGTACCCCTCGTCGTCCATGCGGGCCAGGTCGCCGCCCCAGAACCAGCCGTCGCGGATGGCCTCGGCGGTCTGGTCGGGCATCTCCAGGTAGCCGTTCATCACCGCGTCGGAGCGGGTGACGATCTCGCCGACCTCCCCGCGCGGCACCTCGCGGCCGGTCTCGTCGCAGATCCGGAGCTCCACGCCGTAGGCGGGCTTGCCGATCGACCCGAGCAGGTGCGTGGCGCCGGCCGCGGCACGGCGGTGGTCGGCCGAGCCGAGCACCGACTGCAGGCCGCCCTCGGTCGCCGCGCCGAAGGCGTTGATGAAGTCGCAGCCGAAGGTGGCCATCGCCCGCTCCAGCAGCGCGGGCGACATCGGGGCGCCGCCGTAGATGATCGAGCGCAGCGAGGAGTAGTCCCCGGCGCGCACGTCGGGGTGCTCGAGCAGCGTGCTGATCATCGTGGGCACCAGGAAGGCGCCGGTGAGCTGCCCGCCCTGCATCCAGCGCAGCACGGTGGCCGGGTCGAACTGCGGCAGCACGAGGGTGGGGAAGCCCCGCCACACGTGCATGAGCACCATCCCCTGCCCGGCGATGTGGAACAGCGGCGAGGCGGTGTAGCGGAACTCGTCGGGCGCGATCTCGTAGTCGATCGACATGTTCGTGAACAGCGCCTTGACCATCCGCTGCGACTGCAGCACGCCCTTGGGCAGGCCGGTCGTGCCGCTGGTGAAGGCGAGGCCGAGGACGTCGTCGTCGGCCACCGGGACGTCGGTGCGCACCGGCTCGCCGGAGGCCAGCAGGTCCTCGTAGCCGACCACTCCGTCGGGCAGGGAGCCGTCGGCGGGCGGGCCGTCGAAGGCGCACACCAGCCGCACCGACCCCACCTGCGGCGCGAGCGCCGTGACGGTGGGCAGGTAGCGCTCGCTGGCGAACAGCGCGGCCGGCGCCGCCCGGCGCAGCAGGGTGAGCAGCTCGTCGTCGGCGAGCCGGTTGTTGAGCGGCACGTAGGTGACGCCGGCGCGCATGCAGGCCAGCAGCACCTCGACGTAGCCGCCGCCGTCGACGGCGACGATCGCCACCCGGTCGCCGTGGCCGATGCCGGCCCGGGCGAGGGCGTCGACGAGGCGGTCGACCCGCCGGTCGGTCTCGGCGAAGCTGCGCGACGAGCCGTCGCCGAAGACCAGGCACGGCCGGTCGGGGTGCCGGGCGGCAGACAGGGCGAGGAACTGGCCGGCGCGCGTCATGGGCCGCACGGGAACACCTCCGGAGACCCGCACGGCGGCCGGGCCGCCGCCGGGATTGACGTCAGGATCAGGTGTTCCTAGCGTCGCGGACGGGAGGGCGTCAACCGCGGAGAGTGCTCGTCCGGTCGACGCGCCGCGGGACGTTGACAGCATGCCGCCTGTCCGGTTTGACTGCGTGAACTTGACGTCAGCGTCATTCGACGGAGACGTCGCCGCAACGACCGGGAGGGCAGATGGCCTCGGGACCCCTGGCGGGCACCCGCGTCGTGGAGTTCACCGGCCTGGCGCCGGCTCCCTTCGCCTGCATGGTCCTCGCCGACCTCGGCGCCGAGGTCGTGCGGGTCGACCGCCCGGGCGCGGTCCCCGCCCGCGACACCGACGTACTGCTGCGCGGGCGCCGGCACGCGGTCGGCGCCGACCTCAAGGACCCGGCCGCCCGCGACGCCGTCCTGGCGCTGGTCGACCGCGCCGACGTGCTGGTCGAGGGCTTCCGGCCCGGCGTGATGGAGCGCCTCGGCCTCGGGCCCGACGTCTGCTTGGAGCGCAACCCCGGGCTGGTCTACGGCCGGATGACCGGATGGGGCCAGACCGGCCCGCTGGCCGCGGCCGCCGGGCACGACATCGACTACATCGCGCTGGCCGGCGCCCTGTCCCCGATCGGCACCCGCGGCGGCCCGCCGGTGCCGCCGCTGAACCTCGTCGGCGACTTCGGCGGCGGCGGGCTGCTCCTGGCCACGGGCGTGCTCGCCGCGCTGGTCGAGCGCGGGCGCTCGGGCCGCGGCCAGGTGGTCGACGCCGCCATGGTCGACGGCGCCGCGCTGCTCACCGCCTCGCTGCACGGCATGCTCGCCGCCGGCTCCTGGACGCCCGAGCGCGGCAGCAACCTGCTCGACGGCGCGGCGCCGTTCTACCGCACCTACGAGACGAGCGACGGCGGGCACGTGGCCGTCGGCGCGATCGAGCCGCAGTTCTACGCGCTGCTGCTCGACCGGCTCGGCATCCCCGCCGGCGACCTGCCCGCCCAGCTCGACCGCGACGGCTGGGACGAGGTGCACGCCGCGTTCGCCAAGGCCTTCCGCACCTGCACCCGCGACGAGTGGACGGCGGTGTTCGACGGCACCGACGCCTGCGTGGCCCCGGTGCTCGCCCCGGGCGAGGCGGCCGGGCACCCGCAGGCCCGCGAGCGCGGCGCCTTCCTCACCCTCGGCGGGGTGACCCAGCCGGCGCCCGCGCCGCGCTTCGACCGCACGCCGGCCGTCGTCTCCGGGCCGCCCTCGGCCGGCGACCCCGCCGTCCTGGACGAGTGGGGCCTCGCCCCCGCGCAGGCCGCCGCCCTCGCCGGCTGAGGCCCGCCCGCACCCCGCACCCCGCCTCCCGCACGACGCCTCCCGCAACGACGCAGGAAGGACCCCGATGGACACGCACGGCCCGCAGCGGCCCGACGGGCTCGGCATCACGCTCGGCGAGATGCTCCCGCTGAGCGCCCGGCGGCACCCCGACAAGCCCGCCTTCCTCTTCCCCGACGGCAGCGCGCAGACCTTCGCGGAGACCGACGGCCGGGTCGACCGGCTCGTGTCGGCCCTGGCCCGGCAGGGCGTCGGCCGCGGCGACCGCGTGGCGCTGTTCGCCCTGGACTCGCACCGGTACATGGAGGTCGTGCTCGCCTGCGCCAAGGCCGGCGCGGTGTTCGTGCCGCTGAACTACCGGCTGACCCGCCCCGAGGTCGACGTGCTGCTCCGCCGGTCGGAGCCGGTCGCGCTGTTCTCCGACGCCCGCTACGCCGGCCTGCTCGACGGCGTCGCCGCCGCCCACCCCTCGCTGCGCCTGACGGTCACCTTCGACGGGCCGGACGGCGACTACGAGGACCTCCTCGCCACCGGCGACGACGTCGTCCCGCCGGTCGTCTGCCGCGACGGCGACCCGTTCGCCCTGGCCTTCACCTCGGGCACCACCGGCCTGCCCAAGGGCGTCGTGCAGTCGCAGCGCATGCACAAGAACATGGTCACGATCTGCCTGAACGAGTACCGGATGCGCGAGGACGACGTCCGCTACTGCGCGGCGCCGACCTTCCACGTCTCCGGCGTCTCGGGCCTGCTGGCCGGCGTCACCCGCGGGTTCACCAGCCTGCTGCTGCCGCAGTTCGACGCCGCCACCGTGCACCGGTTCATGGCGGAGGACCGCGTCAACGCCGTCTTCCTCGTGCCCACGATGATCAGCAGCATCCTGCAGCTCGACGGCGTCGACGCGTACGACTACGACCGGCTGGAGCTCATCACCTACGGCGCGGCGCCGATCTCGCCGACCCTGCTGCGCCGGGCGATCGACACCTTCCGCTGCGACTTCCTGCAGGCCTTCGGCGCCGGCACCGAGGCGGGCCTGCAGTCGGTGCTCACCCCCGAGGACCACCGCCGGGCGCTGGCCGGGCGGGAGGGGCTGCTGCGCTCAGCCGGCCGGCCCTCGCTGGGCGTGGCGATGCGGATCGTCGACGAGGAGATGCGCGACCTGCCGCCCGGCGCCGTCGGCGAGGTGGCCACCCGCAGCGACATGGTCATGGACGGCTACCTCGGCATACCCGAGGACACCGCGCGGGCCTTCCGCGACGGCTGGTTCCGCGCCGGGGACATGGGCTACCTCGACGAGGAGGGCTACCTGTACCTGCACGGGCGCAGCAAGGACATGGTCATCCGGGGCGGGGAGAACATCTACCCGTTCGAGATCGAGACCGTCCTCGCCGAGCACCCCGCCGTCGCGCAGGCCGCCGTCGTCGGCGTCCCCGACGAGCACTGGGGCGAGGCGGTGCGCGCCTTCGTCACGCTGCGCACCGGCGCCACGGTGACGGCCGGGGAGCTCGCCGAGCACTGCCGCGGCCGGCTGGCCCGGTACAAGGTGCCCCGCGACCTCGTGCTCGTCGACGCGATGCCGACCAACGCCAGCGGGAAGATCCTGAAGCGCGAGCTGCGGCTGTGGGACCTCCCGGCCGAACCGGTGGAGAGCCCCGCTCCCGGCCCGGACGCGGCGGCGCAGCCCGCCGGCGCCCGCTGACCGGTCGCGGGGGAGAGGGGACGGGCGCGATGCGCATCGGCATGCGGGTGCAGTACAGCGGCGGCTTCCGGGAGGCCGCCCAGGAGATCGGCGACCTGGAGAAGGCCGGCCTCGACGTGGTCTCGATCGCCGAGGCCTACAGCTTCGACGCGGTCAGCCAGCTCGGGTACCTCGCCGCGGTCACCGAGCGGATGGAACTGACCAGCGGCATCCTCCAGGCGCTCACCCGGACACCCACGCTGACGGCGATGACGGCGGCGGGTCTGGACTTCGTCTCCGACGGCCGGTTCACCCTGGGCCTGGGCGCCAGCGGGCCGCAGGTGGTCGAGGGCTTCCACGGCGTCCGCTACGACGCCCCGCTGGCCCGGTTGCGGGAGATCGTCGAGGTCTGCCGGATGGTGTGGCGCCGCGAGCGCGTCGTGTACGAGGGCCGGAAGTACACGATCCCGCTGCCGCCCGACCAGGGCACCGGTCTCGGCAAGCCGCTCAAGCTGATCAACACCCCGGTGCGCGAGCGGATCCCGATCACGCTGGCCTCGATCGGCCCGAAGAACGTCGAGATGACCGCCGAGATCGCCGAGGGCTGGGAGCCGATCTTCTTCGTGCCGGAGAAGGCGCGGGAGACCTGGGGCGCCTCGGTCGACGCCGGCCTCGCCCGGCGGGACCCGGCGCTCGGGCCGCTGGACGTGCGCGTCGGCGTCCCCTGCGCGATCGGGGAGGGGCTGGAGGGCCTGCGCGAGCAGTCCCGCGCCGACCTCGCCCTCTACATCGGCGGCATGGGCGCCCGCGGCAAGAACTTCTACAACGAGCTCACCGTCCGCTACGGCTATCCCGACGCCGCCGCCACCGTGCAGGACCTCTACCTGTCCGGCCGCAAGGACGAGGCCGCGGCCGCGGTGCCCGACGAGATGGTCGCGGCCACCTCGCTGGTCGGCCCGCGGAGCTGGGTCGCCGAGCGGCTGGCCGCCTTCCGCGACGCCGGCGTCACCACGCTCGTCACCTCCCTGGTCCAGCCCGACCGGGCCGACCGGCTGCGCACCGTCGAGCAGCTCAAGCAGCTGGCGCTGGACCTGTGACCGGCGCCCGCACCACCCCTCCCGGGAGGACCGCCCGATGACCACCGCCCCGGCCGCCCCGGCCACCCTCAACGGGGGCTCGCCGCCGCCGGTGTCCCTCGCGCGCGACGGCGACGTCGCCACGCTCACCCTGGCCAACCCGCGGCGGAAGAACGCGATGACGCCGCAGGCGTGGCGGATGCTGCGCGAGACGCTCGTCGAGGTCGGCCGCTCCGACGCGCGGGTGCTCGTGGTCACCGGCGCGGGCACCGACTTCTGCGCCGGCGCCGACCTCTCCGCCCGCGAGGACCGGCCGCCGGCGCCGATGGCGAGCATGGCCGAGGTCAACGACGCGTGCCTGGCGCTGCACCGGCTGCCGGTGCCGACCATCGCCCGGGTCGACGGCGTGGCCGTGGGCGCGGGCATGAACCTCGCCCTGGGCTGCGACTTCGTCGTCGCCAGCGACCGCGCCCGGTTCTCCGAGATCTTCGTGCGGCGCGGCATGTCGGTGGACTTCGGCGGCTCCTGGCTGCTGCCCCGGCTGGTCGGCCTGCGCCGGGCCAAGGAGCTCGTGCTGCTCGGCGACATCATCGGCGCCGCCGAGGCGCTCGAGGCCGGGCTGGTGCGCGAGGTGGTCCCGGCCGGGGAGCTCGACGCCACCGTGGCCGCGCTGGCCGCCCGGCTGGCGAGCGGCGCCCCGGTGGCCATGCGGCAGTCCAAGCGGATGCTCACCGACTCCTTCGAGACCGGGCTGGAGCGGGCCCTGGAGGACGAGGCGCGCAGCCAGCAGATCAACTTCGCCACCGACGACCTCGCCGAGGCCGTCGCCGCCTTCCACGACAAGCGCGACCCGCGCTTCACCGGCCGCTGAGGCACCCGGGAGGGACGATGGAGTTCACCTGGACGCCGGAGCAGCTCGACCTCCGCAGCAGCACCCGCCGGCTGCTGGAGACCCGGGCGCCTCTGGCCCGCACCCGCGAGCTGGCCGAGGCCGGCCGGCGCCGCGACGAGGCCGCCTGGACGGCGATGACCCAGCAGGTCGGCCTGCTCGCCCTGGGCGTCCCCGAGGAGCACGGCGGCGCGGGCGGCTCGCGGGTCGAGCAGGCGGTGGTGTTCGAGGAGGCCGGCCGGGTGCTGCTCGGCGGCCCGCTGCTGCCCACCGTCCTGGCGATCGAGGCGCTGCTGGCCGCGGGCGACGACGCCGCGCTCGAGGAGCACCTGCCCGGCCTGGTCGAGGGCGAGCGCACCGCCACGCTCGCCGTCCTGGGCAGCACCGGCCGCTGGCGGCCGTCGTCGCCGACCACGGTCGCCACCCGCAGCGGGGACGGCGCGGTGCTCAGCGGCACCGAGGAGCTCGTCCTCGACGGCGCCGACGCCGACCTGCTGCTCGTGCTCGCCCGCGCGGAGGGCGGCCCGACGCTCTACGCCGTCCCCCGGGACGCCGAGGGCGTGACGGTCGAGCGGCTCGACGTCCTCGACCTCACCCGGCCGATGGCCCGGCTGCACCTGGCCGCCGTCCCCGCCCGGCCGCTCGGGCTGACCGGCGGCGGCGCCGGGGTGGTCGAGCGGGTGCACCGCGCGGCCGCCGTCCTGGTCGCCGCCGAGCAGGTCGGGGCCATGGACACCCTTGTGGCCCGCACCGCCGAGTACGCCCGCACCCGGCGCGCCTTCGGCCGGCCGATCGGGGCGTTCCAGGCGGTCAAGCACCGGCTCGCCGACATGGCGGTGCGGCTGGAGATGTCCCGCTCGGCCGCGGCCTGGGCGGCGTTCCAGGATCCCGGCTCGGCCGACGAGGCGTTCGGCGCGGCGGTGGCGGCGTCGTACTGCGGCGAGGCGTTCCTGCAGGCGGCGAAGGACACCATCCAGCTGCACGGCGGCGTCGGCTTCACCTGGGAGCACGACGCGCACCTGTTCCTCCGGCGCGCCCGGGCCGCGGCGACGCTCACCGGGCCGCCGTCGGAGCACCGCGCCGCCCTGGTCCCGCTGGTCCTGCCCGACCTCGTCGCCCCCGGGCACACGGAGGTGCCGTCGTGATCGAGCTGTCCCCCACCGCGACCGAGGACGAGGTGGCCGCGGCCACCGAGCGCTGGCTGCACGAGAACCTGCCGCCGTCCTGGCTCAAGGCCGTCCTCGACGACGACCGCACCGTCGTGGCCGCGCACCTCGCCGACGCCGACGGCATGCGCCGCTGGTTCGCCACGCTCGGTGACGCGGGCCTGGCCACGCCCACCTGGCCGCGCGAGTACGGCGGGCTGGACCTCTCCGCCGAGCAGGCGGCCGCCGTCGCCGACGTGCTCATGCGCTACCGGGCGAACCGTCCGATGGACGACTTCATCGGCCTCACCCTCACCGGCCCGACGGTGCTCGCCCACGGCACGCCGGAGCAGAAGGAGCGGTTCCTGCGCCCGATCGCCCGCGGCGAGGAGCGCTGGTGCCAGCTGTTCAGCGAGCCGGGCGCGGGCTCGGACCTCGCGGCGCTGTCCACCCGGGCCGTGCGGCAGGAGGACGGCACCTGGCGGGTCGACGGGCAGAAGGTCTGGAACTCCTTCGCCCACATCGCCGACCGGGGGCTGCTGATGGCCCGCACGTCGCCGGAGAAGCCGAAGCACCGCGGCATCTCCTACTTCCTCGTCGACATGCGCACGCCCGGCCTCGAGGTCCGGCCGCTCCGGCAGATGACCGGCGACGCGGAGTTCAACGAGGTCTTCCTCACCGACGTCGTGCTGCCCGCCGACGCGCTGCTCGGCGAGGTCGACGGCGGCTGGGCGGTCGCGATCACCACGCTCATGCAGGAGCGCAACGGCCTCAGCGGCCGGCCCGCCGTCGGGCCCGGCGTCGCCGACGACCTCGCCCGCCGCGCCGCGGCCGCCGGCACCTGGGCCGACCCGGTGCTGCGCGACCGGCTGCTGGCGATGCTGGTCGAGGAGCGGGTGCTGCAGATGACCACCGTGCGCGCCTCGGTCGCCTCCGGCCGCGCGATGGCCGGCGCCGAGGGGTCGATCCGCAAGCTGGTCAGCTCCGGCCTCGAGGAGACCGCCGGCTCGCTGGCCGCCGAGGTCGAGCCGGTGACGGCGCTGGGCTGGCCGCAGGGCGCCCCGCTGCCGGCGGCCGCGCACGAGTTCCTGGCCATGAAGCAGACCTCGATCGCCGGCGGCACCTCGGAGATCCAGCGCACGATCATCGCCGAGCGACTCCTCGGCCTGCCCAAGGACCCGGACCCGGAGAAGGACCTGCCCTTCTCCCGGCGCAGCCGCGCCTGATGCCCCGGCGCAGCCGCGCCCGACCCGAGGAGCGCCTCCCGTGACGACCACCGAGACCACCCCCGAGACGACGACCCTGCGCCTGGAGCACCCCGAGCCGGGCATCGCCGTCCTCACCCTCGACCGGCCCGAGCGGCTCAACGCGCTGTCGCCGGACCTGCTGCTGGAGCTGCACACCACGCTCGACCGCCTCGCCGTCGACCCCGCCGTGCGGGTGCTCGTGCTCACCGGCGCCGGCCGCGGCTTCTGTGCCGGCCTCGACCTCACCGCCTACGACATGGGCGGCGCCGACCGGCGCGACGACTGGGACAGCCCGCAGCGGCGGCTGGCGCTGCAGAAGTCCATCGCCGCGCTGGTGCCCAAGCTGCGTGCGCTGCCGCAGGTGGTGGTCGCCGCGGTCAACGGCCCTGCGGCCGGCGGGGGACTGGCACTGGCGCTGGCCTCCGACGTCCGGATCGCCGCGGCGAGCGCCCGGTTCAACGTGGCGTTCGTGCGGATCGGGCTGTCGGGCTGCGACATCGGCGTCAGCTGGCTGCTGCCGCGGCTGGTCGGGGCGTCGCGGGCCTTCGAGATGCTGCTCACCGGCCGGTTGGTCGACGCCGCGGAGGCCGACCGCTCGGGCCTGGTCAGCCGCGTCGTCCCCGACGGCGAGGTGCTCGACGCGGCGCTGGAGACCGCGCGGGCGGTGCTCGCCAACTCGCCGATGGGCGTGCGCATGACCAAGGAGGTCATGTGGAGCCAGCTCGAGGTCGGCAGCCTGCAGGCCGGCATCGACCTGGAGAACCGCACGCAGATCCTCACCAGCTACACCCGCGACGCCGACGAGGCGGCCCTGGCCTTCCGCGGCCGGCGCGCCCCGTCCTTCCTCGACGCCTGACGCCCGAGAGGGCCCTTGTAGCGCTCATGGCCCTGTCCGCCTCCCGCGCGCGGAAGGCGGCCACCACCCGCGAGACCGGAGGTCACCGGTGACCACCACCGCCCCGCTCACCAACCGCGACCTGGTCGCCGACACCGCCCGCCGGGTCGTCGCCGAGCACCCGCCGGAGTCCACCCCGCGCGCGGAGTTCCTCGGCGCCTGCTTCGACGCCGGCCTCGCCTGGGTGCACTTCCCGCGCGGGTCGGGCGGGCTCGGCGTCGAGGCGGGCCTGCAGGACGTCGCCGACTCGATCCTGCAGGGCGCCGGCGGGCCGGTGCCGTTCTCGATCAACCCCATGGGCTACGGCATGGCCGGGCCCACGGTCGTCGAGCACGCCCGCCCCGAGGTGGCCGCCGAGCTGCTGCGCCCGCTGGCCACCTGCGAGGAGCTGTGGTGCCAGCTGTTCAGCGAGCCCGGCGCCGGCTCCGACCTCGCCGGCCTGGCCACCCGCGCCGTCCTCGACGGCGACACCTGGGTGGTCACCGGCGCGAAGGTGTGGACGTCGCTGGCGCACCGGGCGCGGCGCGCTCTTCTGCTGGCCCGCACCGATCCCGACGCCCCCAAGCACCGCGGCCTCACCTACTTCGTCCTCGACATGACCGACCCCGGCGTCGAGGTGCGCCCGCTGCGCCAGATGACGGGCGCCGCGGAGTTCAACGAGGTCCACCTGGACGGCGCCCGCATCCCCGACACCCACCGCCTCGGCGAGGTCGGCGACGGCTGGCGGGTGGCCATGACGACGCTGATGAACGAGCGGCGCGCCATCGGCGGGGGCAGCAGCCGGCGCGGCAGCGGCAGCATCGGCGCCGCCCTGCAGCTGTGGCGCGAGCGCCCCGACCTGCGCACCCCGGCGCTGCGCGACCGGCTCACCGCGCTGTTCGCCCTCGCCGACGCCGCGCGGCTCACCGGCGAGCGGCAGCGGGTCGAGAGCGGCGACCGGCCGATCGGGCCCGAGGGCAGCATCGGCAAGCTCGTCGGCGCCGAGCTCAACCAGGCCGTCTACGACTTCTGCATGGACCTGCTCGGGGTCGAGGCCACGCTCTACGGCTCCTACGACCCGCCGGACGGCGTCGACGACGAGACCGACGAGCACGCCGGCCCGCACGACGTGCAGCGCGCCTTCCTCCGCTCCCGGGCCAACACGATCGAGGGCGGCACGTCGGAGGTGCTGCGCAACATCCTCGGCGAGCGGCTGCTCGGCCTGCCCGGCGACATCCGGGTGGACACCGGCCGGCCGTGGCGCGAGGTGCCCCGTGGCTGAGGCGCCCGCGGCCGAACGCGCGACGGCGGCCGGCCCGCTCACCGGCCGGGTCGCCCTCGTCACCGGCGGCGGCCGGGGGATCGGCGCGGCGATCACCGCCGAGCTCGCCCGCTCCGGCGCCGCGGTGGCCTTCACCTACCGCCGCGACCGGGCCGCCGCCGAGGAGCTCGCCGAGGAGCTGGGTGCCGGCGGCGCGGCGGTGCTCGCGGTGGAGGCGTCCGTCGACGACCCCGCCGCCTCCGCCCGCGCCGTCGAGGCCGCCGTCGCGGAGTTCGGCGGCCTGGACCTGCTGGTCAGCAACGCCGGCGTGGCCAGCAGGGGCCTGCCGGTGGCCGCGACGACGGCGGAGGAGCTGCAGTGGCTGCTCGCGGTGCACGCCGTCGGGCCGCACCAGCTGGTCCGCGCCGCGCTGCCGCACCTGCGGGCGCACGAGCGCTCCGACGTCGTCGTGGTGAGCAGCATCGCCGTCGGCGACGCCTGGCCGGTGAACGGCGCCCCGTACGCCATGGCGAAGGCCGCGGCCGAGGCCATGGCGCACGTGCTCGCCCGCGAGGAGCGGGCGCACGGCGTGCGGGTCAACATCGTCGCCCCGGGCCTGGTGGACACCGAGATGGGCCGCCGCCTGGTCCGCGCCACGCAGGACGTGACCGACATCCGGCTGCTCGACCCCGGCTCGCCGTTCGGGCGGGTCTGCTCGCCGCAGGACGTCGCCGCCGTCGTCCGCGCGCTGGTCGACCCCGCCTGCTCCTACCTCACCGACCAGCGCGTCGTCGTCGACGGCGGCACCTTCTAAGGAGGACCGGCCCGTGGTCGAGTTCGAGTTCACCGACGAGCAGCGCGCCCTGCGCGAGGTCGCCCGCGACGTCTGCACCCGGTCCGCCCCCGAGGAGGAGGTGCGCCGGCTCATGGGCACCGCCGAGGGCTTCGACCGCGCCGTCTGGCGGCGGCTGGGGTCCGACGTCGGGCTGCTGGGCCTCGCCGTCCCCGAGGAGCACGGCGGCGCCGGTGCCGGGCTGGTCGAGCTCGCGCTGCTGGCCGAGGAGACCGGCCGCACGCTGCTGCCAGGCCCGCTCCTGGGCACCGTGTCGCTGGCCGTCCCGGCGCTGCTGGCCACCGGCGACGACGCCGTCGCCAAGGAGCTGCTGCCCGGCGTCGTCGAGGGCGCCACCGTGCTCGCGCTGGCCGCCACCGACGACCGCGGCGGCTGGGCGCCGGCCCAGCCCGCGGTCGCCGCCGGCGCCGGCGGGCGGCTCACCGGCGAGCAGGCGCACGTCCTCGACGGCGCCGCCGCCGACGCGCTGCTCGTCCTCGCCGCCGCCGACGACGGCCCCGCGCTGTTCCTCGTCGACGGCGACGCGGCGGGCCTCACCCGCGAGGTGCAGTCCGGCCTCGACCTCACCCGCCGGCAGGCGCGGCTGCGCCTCGACGGCGTCGCGGCCCGGCCGGTGGGGTCCGCCGCCACCGCCGCGGCCGCCGTCGCCACCGCCCGGCGCACCGCCGCGGTGGTGCTCGCCGCGGCCGCCGTGGGCAGCGCCCAGCGGATGCTCGACTCCTCGGTCGAGTACGCCCGCCAGCGGCTGCAGTTCGGCCGGCCCATCGGGTCGTTCCAGGCGGTCAAGCACCGCTGCGCGGACATGCTGGTCGACGTCGAGCACGCCCGCTCGGCCGCCTACCACGCCGCCTGGGCCGCCGACGCCGGCACCGACGACCCGGAGCTGGCCGCCGACCTCGCCACCGTGGTCACCGCCGAGGCGCACCTGCGGGTCGCGAAGAGCACCGTCCAGGTGCACGGCGGCATCGGCTTCACCTGGGAGCACCCGACCCACCTGCACTACAAGCGCGCCGTCAGCGACGCCGCGCTGCTCGGCGGGCGGGCGGCAGCCGCCGCCCGGCTGGCCGACGCCGTCCTCGAGCCAGCCTGACCGGCCCCGACCCCGCAGAGGAGACCCCATGAGCGACGAGGTGCTCACCGAGGAGCGCGATGGCGTCCTGGTCGTCACGCTCAACCGGCCGCAGGCGCGCAACGCCGTCAACGAGGCGCTGGCCGCCGCGGTGGCCGAGGCGATGGACCGGCTCGACGAGGAGGAGCACCTGCGCGCCGGTGTGCTCACCGGCGCCGCCGGCACGTTCTGCGCCGGCATGGACCTCAAGGCCTTCGTCCGCGGCGAGACGCCGGTGGTCGCCGGCCGCGGGTTCGCCGGGCTGGTCGAGCGGCCGCCGGCCAAGCCGCTGATCGCCGCCGTCGAGGGCTACGCGCTGGCCGGCGGGTTCGAGATCGTGCTGGCCTGCGACCTCGTCGTCGCCGCCGAGGGTGCCTCCTTCGGCATCCCCGAGGTCAAGCGCAGCCTGGTCGCCGCCGGCGGCGGGCTGCTGCGGCTGCCCCGCCGCATCGCCTACCACCAGGCGATGGAGCTGGCGCTGCTCGGCGACCACGTCCCCGCGCCCCGCATGCGCGAGCTCGGCCTGGTCAACCGGCTGGTCCCCGACGGCACGGCGCTGGACGCCGCGCTGGAGCTCGCCGCCGGCATCGCCGCCAACGGCCCGCTCGCGGTCATCGCCAGCAAGCGGATCGTCGCCTCCGCGCTCGACTGGCCGGAGGAGCAGGGCTGGCGCGAGCAGGAGGTCATCGCCGGGCCGGTCGCGCGCTCGGAGGACGCCCGCGAGGGCGCCACCGCCTTCGCCGAGAAGCGCCCGCCGGTCTGGCGGGGCCGGTGACCGCCGTGCCCGCCACCGGCACCGGCACCGCGCAGGACGTGCTGCTCGTCGAGCGGGACGGACCGGTCGCCACCGTCACCCTCAACCGGCCCGCCGCGCGCAACGCCCTGTCGGCCGGGCTCATGGCCCGCCTGCGGGAGGCCATGGCGGCGCTCGAGGCCGACGACGACGTCGACGCCGTCGTGCTCACCGGCGCCGACCCCGCCTTCTGCGCCGGGCTGGACCTCAAGCAGCTCGGCAGCAGCGGCGACAACCTGTCCCTCGGGGACGGGGACGGCGGCCGGCCCTCCTGGCACCCGTGGCCCCAGCTGTCCAAGCCGGTCATCGGCGCGGTCAACGGCGCGGCGGTCACCGGCGGCCTGGAGCTCGCCCTCAACTGCGACGTGCTGGTCGCCTCCGAGCGCGCCCGGTTCGCCGACACCCACGCGCGGGTCGGCATCCTGCCCGGCTGGGGGCTGTCGGTGCTGCTGCCGCTCGCCGTCGGCCGCGGCCTGGCCCGCCGGATGAGCCTGACCGGCGACCACCTGCCCGCCGCCGAGGCGCTGCGCGCGGGCCTGGTCACCGAGGTGGTGCCGCACGAGCAGCTGCTGCCCACCGCCCGCCGGCTGGCCGCGACCATCGCCGGCAACGACCGCGCCGCCGTCCGCCGGCTGCTGCGCTCCTACCGCGACATCGAGGCCGAGCTGGTCGGCGACGGCCTCGCGGTCGAGGCGGCCACCTGCGCCGAGTGGTCGGCCCGCTACGACCCCGCCGAGGTCGAGCGCCGCCGCGCCGGCCTGCTCGACCGCGGCCGCGCCCAGCTCTCCTGACCCGTCCCCACCCTGGAGGTCCCGTGCTCACCGGTGAGCAGTACAAGGCCACGCTCGACGACGGCCGCGCCACCTACTTCGAGGGCGAGCGGGTCAAGGACCTGCCCGGCCACCCCGTGCTCGGCCAGGTGGTGCAGAACGTGGCCGACGGCTACGACTGGCTGGCCTCGCAGGCGGTCGACGGCGTCAACCCCGCCGCGGGCGTCCCGCGCACGCCCGAGGAGCTGCGCGAGAAGGTCGAGCTGGTGCACACCGCCGGCATGATGGCGCACGTCAACTACACGTCGATCATGACGCTGGCGACGGCGGCCGGGCGGCTGGCGACCACCGCGCCGCAGTACGTCGAGCGGCTCGACGAGGTGGTCCGGACCGCGCAGGCCCGCGACATCCGGATGACCCAGTGCATCACCGACGCCAAGGGCGACCGGTCGTTGCCGCCCACCCGCCAGGACGACCCCGACGCCTATGTGCGCGTGGTCGACCGCGGGCCCGACGGCGTGGTGATCCGCGGCGCGAAGCTGCACATCACCGCCGCCTCCTTCGGCCACGAGCTGATGACCATCCCGACCAAGGCGATGAAGCCGGGGGAGGAGGCCTACGCGATCGCGGCGGTCATCCCGGTCAACGCACCCGGCGTGAAGATCATCAACACCAGCTACGCGCCGCGGCACCCCGACGTCCGGCACTTCCCGATCTCCGGCCAGGAGCACTTCCCCGAGGGCTTCGTCATCTTCGACGACGTCTTCGTGCCCACCGAGCGGGTGCTGCTCGACGGCGAGACCGAGCAGGCCGCCGTGTTCGCCCACTCACTCGGCCTGTGGGAGCGGCTGGGCGGGCTGAGCTCCATGGCCGACGGCGCCGACGTGCTCGTGGGGCTGGCGCAGCTGGTCGCCGAGGCCAACGGCCTGGCGCGGATCGGCCACGTCAAGGAGAAGATCTCCGAGATGGTCATCCACGCGACCGTCGTCCGGGCGTGCCTGGAGGCCGCGCTGGTGCACGCCGAGACGGGGGCGCTGGGCGCCGTCTTCCCCAGCGAGCTCTACACCAACGCGGGCAAGTACACCGGAGCCACCGCCTACAACCTCATGGTGCGGCACCTGCACGACATCGCGGGCGCCGCGGTGGTCACCGCGCCCACGCTCGCCGACCTGGAGAACCCCGAGGTCGGCTCGCTCGCCCGCAAGTACATGTCCACGCGGGCCGACGTCGACGGCGAGTACCGCACCCGGCTGTTCCACGCGATCCGCGACCTCACCGCGGACTCCTTCGGTGGCTGGCGGCAGGTCACCAACGTGCAGGCCGGCGGCGGGCTCTACGCCCAGCGGATCGTCACGCGCAAGCACTACGACATGGATGCCGCCAAGCACGCGGCGCTCACCGTCGCAGGTCTCGTGGAGGGCGCCGGCGGCCCCAGCCGCGGCGTCTAGCGCACGGGCACGGAGAGGCCCCCGGGCGGCGCCCGGGGGCCTCTCCGGCGTGCCCGCGACCGGGCCGCCCGACCGCGGACCGGGGCGTCCCGGAGGGCCCTTGACAGTGTCCTGGCTCACTGCCAATGTGACACCGACGTCACTGTCACTCTCCGCTCGTCGGACCGGACGGACCCCCTCCGCGAGCGCGGCCGACCGGCCCGTGCCGGCGGTCCCCGACCCCCTCGAGGAGCTCCCCGGATGCTGACCGGACAGCAGTACAAGGACTCGCTGAAGGACGGCCGGAAGGTCTACTTCCAGGGCCGCGAGATCGAGGACATGGAGACCGAGCCGGCGCTCGCGGTCCCGCTGCAGGTCGCCGCCGACGGCTACGACAAGCACTACTCGAGCGAGCCCGGCGCGGTGAACCCGCTCATCGACGCCCCGCGGTCCCCCGAGGAGCTCCGGGACAAGATCCCGGTGTTCATGGAGATGGACCTGCTGCTCAACGTCACCTACCAGTCGCTGATGACGCTGCTGGTGGCCGCGCCGCGGATCGAGGCCGTGGCGCCGCAGTACGTCGAGCGCATCACCGCCTACGTCGAGGACGCCAAGCGGCGCGACATCCGGATCACCGAGTGCATCACCGACGCCAAGGGCAACCGCAGCCGCCACCCCGCCGCCCAGGACGACCCCGACTCCTACGTGCGGGTGGTCGACCGGACCGCCGACGGCGTGGTCATCCGCGGCGCCAAGCTGCACATCAGCGCCGCCGCGCTCGGCCACGACCTCATGGTCATGCCCACCAAGAACATGCGGCCGGGCGAGGAGGACTGGGCGATCTGCGCCGCGGTGCCGGTGAACGCGCCGGGCGTGCACATCACCAACACCAGCTACCACCCCTACGGCCGCGACGAGCGCGACCACCCCACCAGCGCCAAGATCAGCGTGCCCGACAGCATGTGCATCTTCGACGACGTCTTCGTGCCCCACGAGCGCGTCTTCCTCGACGGCCAGGCCGAGCAGGCGGCCGTCTTCGCCCACTCCCTGGGCCTGTGGGAGCGCCTCGGCGGCACCGCGTTCATGGTCGAGCAGGCCGACGAGCTGGTGGGCCTCGCGCAGCTGATCGCCGAGGCCAACGGCGCGGCCAAGATCTCGCACATCCGCGAGAAGATCGACGAGATGATGATCCACGCCACCCTGCTGCGGGCCGGCCTGGAGGCGGCGTTGCTGCACGCGCACGCGACGCCGCAGGGGTACTACTACCCCGACGACATGTACACCAACGTCACCAAGTTCCAGGGTGCCGCGCAGTTCTCGAAGATGGTGCGCCACCTGCACGAGATCGCCGGCGGCGCCGTGCTCACCGCGCCGTCGAACTCCGACTTCGAGAACGAGACGCTCGCGCCGTTCCTCGAGAAGTACATGTCCACCGGCGACGACGTCAGCGGCCGGTACCGGACCCAGCTGTTCCACGCGATCCGCGACACCACGGCGGACGCCTACGGCGGCTGGCACCACGTCACCAACCTGCAGTCCGGCGGCGGCATGTTCGCCCAGCGGCTGGTGACCCGCCGGCACTACGACATGGACCGCGCCAAGCAGCTGGCCCTCAAGGCCGCCGGGCTCACCGGCGCCTGACCGCCCTCCCGGTCCCGCGGCGGCGTCCGACGCCGCCGCGGCCGGACCCGGGCGCGCCCGCCCGCGGCGCCGCCCGCCCCCCGACAGCCCGCCCGGCGACGACGCCGGGCGGACCGCCGACGACAGGATGACCCCCCTTGCGCACCAGGAAGACCCTCGCCGGATGTGCGGCGCTCGCCGTCACCCTCACCGCCTGCAGCCAGCCGGCGGCGGACACCGACACCTCCGGCGGCCTGTCCGGCGACCCCGTGGTCCTCGGCGTCCAGTCCCAGGACACCGGGCCCTCGGCGTACCCGCAGAGCACCTACGGGGCCGAGGCGGCGGAGTGGTACGTCAACAACGAGCTCGGCGGGATCGGCGGGCGGCCGCTGGAGCTCGACGTCTGCTCCGGTGACGGGACGCCGGAGACCGGGGTGAGCTGCGCGAACGGGTTCGTCAGCTCCGACGTCCCGGTCGTGTTCGACGCCTACGACCAGGCCAGCGTCGGGGCGATGACGCCGATCCTCGGCGAGGCGGGCATCCCGATCGTGGGCACGCTCGCCGGCCAGGGCGTGGCGGAGGCCGCCGAGTACGGCACCGCCTTCTACTTCTCCGGCCCGCTGGAGACCAGCGCGCTCGGCATGGTCACGGTGCTGGCCGACCAGGGCGCCTCGACGGCGGCGCTGGCGGTCAACGACGTCCCCTCGTCGCACGGCTACGTCGACGACCTGGTCAAGCCGCTCGCCGGCGAGCTCGGTCTCGACGTCACCGGCGTCTACACCACCGTCGACAACCTCAACTACCAGGTGCTCGCCCAGACCGAGCTCGCGGGCGAGCCCGACGTCGCGGGCGTCATCTCGCTGCCCGAGGAGGCGTGCACCGGCCTGGTCCAGGCGCTGCGCCAGAACGGCTTCGAGGGCACCGTCTTCGCCGGGTCGTGCTCGCAGTTCATCGAGCAGCTGGCCGGCGAGGCGGCCGGGGCGATCGTGCAGCCCCGCCTGTGGGTGCCGCGGTCCTACGACAACGCGCCCACCGAGGTGCAGGAGCAGCTCGACGCGTTCGCCGAGGCCATGGAGGCCGTCGGGTACGAGGACGAGCAGTCGGCCCGGTCGCTGTACTCCTTCGCCGGCCTCGTCAACCTCGCGAACATCCTCGACGAGGTCGAGGGCGAGCTCACCGCGCAGGCGGTCACCGACGCCATGAAGGGCGTCCGCGACTTCCCGACCTTCCTCGGCCCGGAGGTCACCTGCGACGGCGAGCAGTGGCCCGGCCGCCCGGGTGCCTGCAGCCACGAGGCGATCTTCTTCGAGGTCCAGGACGACGGGACGCTGGCGCCCGTCTCCGAGGACGGCTTCACCGAGCTCGACACCGCCGTCGCCGAGCGCGTCGTCGGCACCTGACCCCGCCCGCCCGCACCCCCGGCCTCCGCTGACCGCGAGGAGTCAACGATGACCACCCTTCTCGAGTTCGCCGCCCTCGGGCTGGGGCTCGGAGCCGTCTACATCGGCCTGTCCACCGGTTTGCTGCTGGTCTACCGGGCCACCGGGATCATCAACTTCGCCCAGGGCGCCATGGCCATGTGGGGCGCCTACGTCTTCGCCCGCGTGCAGGACGACGGCGAGCTGGTGCTGCCGATCGGCACGATCTGGTTCCCCGAGCCGCCGGGCACGGCGGTCGCCCTGCTCGTCGGCCTGGCCAATGCCGTCGTGCTCGGCGTGCTGGCGCACTACCTGGTGTTCCGCCCGGTCCGGCGGGCGCCGGCGCTGGCCCAGGTGGTCGTCTCGATCGGCCTGA
This sequence comes from Geodermatophilus sp. SYSU D01106, assembly GCF_054049995.1. Classification (NCBI taxonomy): domain Bacteria; kingdom Bacillati; phylum Actinomycetota; class Actinomycetes; order Geodermatophilales; family Geodermatophilaceae; genus Geodermatophilus; species Geodermatophilus sp. SYSU D01106. Next base: position 24,496 of record NZ_JBJGYM010000021.1, read on the forward strand.
TGGTCGCGCTGCAGGCGCTGGCGGTCATCCGGTTCGGGCCCAACAGCATCCAGGTGGAGTCGATCCTGCCCACCGGCTCGATCGAGCTCCTCGGCGCCACCGTGCCGCTCCGCGAGCTGACGATGGTGGCGATCATGATCGTCCTCGCGGCGGCGGTCTGGGCCTACCTGCGGCTCACCGCGTCCGGCCGGGCCACCCGCGCGGCATCGGAGAACGAGCGCGGCGCGGTGCTCATGGGCTTCTCGCCCGACCGGCTCGCCCTCATCGCGCTGGTGCTCGCCTCGCTGGTCAGCACGATGGCCGTCGTCATGGGCGGCTCGCTCACCGGCCTGAGCCCCGCCAACTACACGCTGCTGGTCGTCCCGGCCCTCGCCGTCGTGCTCATCGCCCGGCTGGAGTCGATCGGCCTGGCGGTGGCCGGTGCGATCGGGCTGGGGATCATCCAGTCGGAGCTGTCGCTGCTGGCCACCCGCAGCTGGTGGCCGCAGTGGGCGCAGTCGGGCCTGGACCAGGTGCTGCCCTTCCTCCTGGTGATGGTCATCCTGTTCGCCTTCGGCAAGCGGCTGCCGGCCCGCGGGTCGCTGCAGTCGGTGCGGCTGCCCGACGTCGTCGTCCCGCGGTTCGTGCCCTGGAAGGCCGCCCTGCTGGTCGGCATCGCCGTCGCCTGCCTGGTGTTCTTCACCCCGAGCTACCGCTTCGGCCTGACGACGTCGCTGATCATCGCGATCCTCGCCCTGTCCTACGTGGTCATCACCGGCTACCTCGGGCAGATCTCGCTGGCCCAGTCGGCGTTCGCCGGCGCCGCCGGCTTCGCCCTGTCGAAGCTGACGACGGCCTGGGACGTGCCCTTCCCGATCGCGATCGTCGTCTGCGCGACGCTGGCGGCGGCGCTGGGCATGCTCGTGGCGCTGCCCGCCTTCCGGATCCGCGGCGTGCAGCTGGCCATCGTCACCATCGCCGCGGCGCTGGCCATCGAGCGGTTCGTCTTCGACAACTACAGCCTGACGCCGCCCACCGGGAACCCGATCGGCCGGCCGACGCTGTTCGGCATCGACTTCGCCATCCGCGAGGGCCGCAACCTCGCCCGGCTGGAGTTCTCGCTGATGGTCCTGGCGATCCTCGTGCTGATGGTGCTGCTGTTCGTCCGCATCGCCCGCGGCGACACCGGCCGCGCCTTCCTCGCCGTCCGTGCCAACGAGCGGGCCGCGGCCTCGGTCGGCATCGACGTCCGGCGCACCAAGCTCATCGGGTTCGGCCTGTCGGCGTTCATCGCCGGCGTCGCCGGGTGCCTGATCGGCTACAGCCGCGGCGAGCTGTCGGCGGAGTCGTTCTCCGTGGTCGTCGGCCTCTCGGTGCTCGCCGTCGCCTACCTCGGCGGGATCACCTCGTTCGGCGGCGCCCTGGTGGCCGGCGTCCTCGGCCCGCTGGGGCTGGTCTACACCGCCCTGCACTCGGTGTTCGACATGGGCAACGCCTACCCGCTGATCACCGGCATCGGGCTGATCCTCACCGCCGTCCTCAACCCCTCGGGCATCGCCGGCGAGACCCGGCACCAGGTCGAGTGGGTCAAGAGGAAGCTGCGCTCCGGCCGCGCCGCGCCCCCGGCGGCGGCCGACGCCGCGCCCGCCCCCGTCCCCGCCGAGAAGCCGAGGGAGACCACCGGTGTCTGAGCCCCGCGCAGGTCTGCACACCACGTCCCTGACCGTCCGCTACGGCGGCGTGGTCGCCAACGCCGACATCTCGCTGTCGGTGGAGCCCGGCCAGGTCGTCGGCCTGATCGGCCCCAACGGCGCGGGCAAGACGACGTTCGTCGACGCCGTCACCGGCTTCACCGCCTGCACCGGCTCCGTGGAGCTCGACGGGCAGCCGCTCGACGGGCTGCCCCCGCACCGCCGCCGGGCGCTGGGCCTCACCCGCACCTGGCAGTCGGGGGAGCTGTTCGGCAACCTCACCGTCGCCGAGAACATCCTGGTGGCGGCCCGGCCGGGCGGCGCGGGCGCGCTGTGGCGCGACGTCTTCGGCCGCCGGGACGCCGCAGGGAAGGCGGTGGTCGGCCGCGCGCTCGACGCCGTCGGGCTCACCGGCGTGGCCGGCACCCTCGCCCGCGACCTGACCCTCGGCCAGCAGAAGCTGGTCGGCGTCGCCCGGGCGCTGGCCGGCACCTGCCGGCTGCTGCTGCTCGACGAGCCCGCCGCGGGCCTGGACTCCAACGAGAGCCTCGAGTTCGCCGAGCGGGTGCGCAGCATCGCCGCCCAGGGCCCCGGGGTGCTGCTCATCGACCACGACATGTCGCTGGTGCTCGGCGTCTGCGACGTCGTGTGCGTCCTCGAGTTCGGCAAGCCGATCTTCACCGGGCCGCCCGCGGTGGCCCGCACCGACCCGGCCGTCGTCGCGGCCTACCTGGGAGCCCCGATGGAGACCGTCGATGCCTGACACCACCGCCCCTGACGGCGGCCCGCTGCTCGTCGTCGACGGCCTCACCGCCGGCTACAACGGCGTGCCGGCCATCCGCGACCTGTCGTTCACCGTCGGCGCCGGCGAGGTCGTCTCCGTGCTCGGCCCCAACGGCGCGGGCAAGACGACGTCGCTGCTGGCGATCGTCGGCCTCGTGCCGCCGATGGCCGGCTCGGTGACGGCGCTCGGCAGGCCGGTCAACGTGCGGCGCCCGCACGAGCTGGCCCGGCGCGGGGTGCTGCTGGTGCCCGACGACCGCGGGATCTTCCCCGGCCTGACGGTGCGGGACCACTTCCGGCTGGCCCAGCGCAAGCAGGACCCGGCCCGCGAGGCCGCCGTCCTCGACCGCTTCCCGGCGCTGAAGGGCCTGCTGGGCCGCCGGGTGGGGCTGTGCTCGGGCGGTGAGCAGCAGATGCTCACCATCGCCAAGGCGCTGCTCGGCCGTCCGCGGGTGCTGATGATCGACGAGATGAGCCTCGGGCTCGCGCCCAAGATCGTGCAGGAGATGCTGCCCTCGATCCGCGCGCTGGCCCGCGAGGAGGGCATCGGCGTCGTGCTGGTCGAGCAGCACATCGAGCTCGCCCTGTCGGTGTCCGACCGCGGGGTGATCCTCAACCACGGCCGCGTGGTCCTCGAGGGCGCCGCCCGCGACCTGCTGGCGCACCGCGACCAGGTGGAGGCCGCCTACTTCGGCGCCGACGAGTTCTCCGGCAGCGACGCCACCGGCGGGGCCACGGGCGGCGGGGCCGGCGGCAGCGGGGTCGGCGGCAGCGGGTCCACCAGCGCCGCGGTGGTGGCCTCCTGACGGAGCGCGGCACGGTCCCGGTCGACGGCGCCGCCGTCGCCTGGGAGCGCTGGCCGGGCGGGGCGCCGTCGCTGGTCCTGGTGCACGGCACCGCCGCCCACACCGGCTGGTGGCACGGCACCGTGCCGGCGCTGGCCGGGCGGCACGACGTCGTCGCGCTCGACCTGTCCGGGCACGGCGACAGCGGCCGCCGCGCGCGCTACTCCATGGCCGGCTGGTCGGCCGAGGTGCTCGCCGTGGTCGCCGCGCTCGGCCTGGACCGCCCGGTGCTGGTCGGCCACAGCGTCGGCGGGCTGGTCGCCGCCGGCGCCGCCGCCCGGGCGCCGGAGGCGGTGTCGGGGCTGGTGCTGCTCGACTCGATCCCCGAGGAGCCCGCACGCCCGCCGGAGCCCCCGCCGGCGCCCTCCCGGCCGCGCGGGACCCGGGTCTTCCCCGACGTCGCCGCGGCGGTCGCGGCCTACCGCCTCGCCCCGCCGCAGGACGTGGGCGACCCGGCCGCGCTCGCATACGTGGCCGGGCGCTCCGTGCGGCCGGTGCCCGGCGGGGTGGGGTGGAAGGTCGACGGCGCCATCTTCGACGTCGTGCTGCGCCCCGGCCTCACCGACTCCCTCGACGGCGTGACCTGCCCGGTGTCGGTCGTCCGCGGCGAGCACAGCGCGCTGGTGGGCCCGGACGCCGCGGCGGCGCTGGCGCGCCGGTGGGGCCGGCCGGTGCCGCAGCACACCGTCGCCGGGGCGGGCCACCACCTGGTGCTCGACGACGTCGCGGGCACCCAGCAGGCGCTGCTCGCCGCCCTCGACGACGTCCTCGCTACCTTCGACGGGTTCGCACGTCGCTAGACCTTGACGTCAACGTCAGGTCGGGCCAGGCTCCGCTGCGTGACGCGTGCCACAGGCCGTGGCACCCCGCCGGCCCCGGCCGGTCCCGTCCGCACCACCCGGACTCGAAGGAGAGTCAGATGAAGCGACTGGCGGCCGCATCGGCCGGCGCGGCGGTCCTGCTGTTGGCCACCGCGTGCAGCGAGCCCGCGGCCGACGCGGACTCGAGCGGCGACCTCAGCGGCGACCCCGTGGTGATCGGGGTGCAGTCCCTCGACACCGGCCCCGTCGCCTACCCGCAGAACACCTACGGGGCCGAGGCGGCGGAGTGGTACGTCAACAACGAGCTCGGCGGCATCGGCGGCCGCCCCCTCGAGCTCGACATCTGCTCCGGCGACGGCACACCTGAGACCGGCGTCAACTGCGCGAACGGGTTCGTCAGCTCCGACGTCCCCGTCGTCTTCGACGCCTACGACGGCACGAGCGTCGGCGCGATGACGCCGATCCTCGCCGAGGCGGGCATCCCGATCGTCGGCACTCTCGCCGGCCAGGGCGTCGCGGAGGCCGCCGAGTACGGCACGGCCTTCTACTTCTCCGGCCCGCTGGAGACGAGCGCGCTGGGCATGGTCACCGTGCTCTCCGACCAGGGCGCCGCCACCGCCGCGCTCGCCGTCACCGACGCGCCGTCGTCGCACGGCTACGTCGACCAGCTGGTCAAGCCGCTGGGCGAGGAGCTCGGTCTCGACGTCACCGGCGTCTACACCACCGTCGACAACCTCAACTACCAGGTGCTCGCCCAGACCGAGCTGGCCAGCGACCCCGACGTCGCCGGGGTCATCGCACTCCCGGAGGACGCCTGCACCGGCCTGGTCCAGGCGCTCCGCCAGAACGGCTTCGAGGGCACCATGTTCGCGGGCTCCTGCTCGCAGTTCATCGAGGAGCTCGGCGGCGAGGCCGCGGGCGCCATCGTCCAGCCGCGCCTGTGGGTGCCGCGGTCCTACGACAACGCGCCCGCCGAGGTGCAGGAGGAGCTCGACGCCTTCTCCGAGGCCATGGAGGCCGTCGGGTACGAGGACGAGCTGTCGGCCCGGTCGCTGTACTCCTTCGCCGGCATCGTCAACCTCGCCACCATCCTCGACGAGATGGACGGCGAGATCACCGCGCAGGCCGTCACCGACGCGATGAAGGGCGTGCAGGACTTCAAGACGTTCCTCGGGCCCGAGGTCACCTGCGACGGCGAGCAGTGGCCCGGCCGCCCCGGCGCCTGCAGCCACGAGGCGATCTTCTTCGAGGTCCAGGACGACGGGACGCTCGCCCCGGTCAACGACGAGGGCTTCACCGAGCTCGACACCTCGGTCGCCGAGCGCGCGATCACCGGCTGACCACCCGCCCCGCCGACACAGGAGCCCTCCCCGTGACGACGACCAGCACCTCCTGGCCCCTCGGACACCTCTTCGCCCACGCCGCCCGCCGCTGGCCGGACCGGGCGTGCTGGACCACCGTCGACGGCCGGTCGCGCACCTTCGCCGAGGTCGACGAGCGCATCGACCGGATCTGCGACGCGCTCACCGCCCGCGGCGCGCGCACGGGCGACCGGGTCGCGCTGCTCGACACGGACTCCTTCGCCTACGCCGAGCTGCTCGGCGCCTGCTTCAAGCTCGGCCTCACCTACGTGCCGGTCAACTACCGGCTGGCGCCGTTCGAGATCGAGAACGTCCTGGGCCGGGCGCGGCCGGGCTGGTTCTTCGTCGGCGAGCGCTACCTCGAGACCGCCCGCAAGGTGCTCGGTACGCTGCCCGGCGAGGTGCGGCTCTGGTCGCTCGACGGCTGCCTCGACGACGACGTCGAGACGCTGGTCGCCGAGGGCCGCCCCGTGCCTCCCGAGGTCCGCGTCGAGGACGACGACGTCCTCGGGATCATGTTCACCAGCGGGACCACCGGCCTGCCCAAGGGCGTCGTGCAGAGCGCGCGGATGCTCAAGACGATGCTCTGGATGGGCGGCGAGACCGCGGCCCGCCCCGGCGCGGTGCGCTACACGGCCTCGCCGATCTTCCACATCGCCGGCTGGGCGATCGTGTTCAACCAGGTCGCGCACGGGGCGACGTCGCTGATCCACCCGCAGTTCGAGCCCGACGTCGTCGCGCGGGCCATCTCCTCGGGCCTGCTCACCGGCTGCTTCCTCGTGCCCACGATGATCCAGCAGGTGATGGAGGCCGACGGCGGCGCCGGCCCCGGTGAGCGGCTGGACACCCTGCTCTACGGCTCCGCGCCGATGCCGCCGAGCCTGCTGCGCCGCGCGCTGGAGCGCTGGCCGTCGGTCGACTTCTACAACCTCTTCGGCGCCGGCACGGAGTCCGGCCTGCAGACCCTGCTGCGCCCCGACGACCACCGCCGCGCCCTCGCGGGGGAGGAGCACCTGCTCGCCTCCGCCGGCCAGCCGATCCTCGGCGTGGACCTGCGCATCCTCGACGACGAGGGCCGCCCGTGCCCGCCCGGCGTCGTCGGCAACATCGCCGCCCGCACCGACTGCGTCATGGACGGCTACCTCGACATGGCCGACCTGACCACCACCGCCCTGCACGACGGCTTCTTCTGGGGCGGCGACCGCGGCTGGATGGACGAGCGGGGCTACCTGTTCCTCGGCGGCCGCAGCCGCGACATGATCATCCGCGGCGGGGAGAACATCTACGTCGCCGAGGTGGAGCAGGTGCTCACCGACGTCCCCGGGGTCGCCGACGCCGCCGTCGTGGGCCGGCCCGACGAGACGTGGGGCGAGGTCGTGGTGGCCTTCGTCGAGCACCGCGAGCAGCCGGCGCCGGCGGTCGGGGCGCTGGAGGAGATGTGCCGGGCGCGGCTGGCGTCCTACAAGGTGCCGGTCGAGTACCACGTGCTCGTGGAGCTCCCCCGCAACCCCACGGGCAAGGTCCGCAAGAACGAGCTCGTCGCCCGCCTCTGACGTCGCCCGCCTCTGAGGTCGCCCGCCTCTGAGGTCGCCCGCCGCCGTGGCCGTCTCGGCAGGTCACCCGGGCCGGACGGCGACGCCGTCGGCCGCGCGGCCCGGTCCGGCGGCCACCGGCCGCCCCGCCGTGCGGGCCCCGGCGGCCAGCACCGCCGCCCCGGCGAGCGCGGCGGCGCCGGCCAGGCACAGCGCCGCCGTGTAGCCGCCGGTCTGCGCCCGCACCGCGCCCACCGCGGCCGGGCCGCCGGCCATGCCGGCCGTGACGACGAGGTTGGAGGCCGCGAGCACCCGCCCGTAGGCCCGGCCGCCGCCGAAGCGCTCGGCCACCAGCAGCGGGTGCAGCACCTGCAGGTTGCCCATCGTCACGCCGAACAGGGCCGCCGCCCCGACGACGGCGGGCGCGCCCGAGGCCACCGCCGTCGCCGCCGTCGCGAGGCCCTGCACGGCCAGCAGCGCCACGGCGGCCGGTGCGAGGCGCACCCGCGCGAGCAGCCAGCTGCCGGCCAGGCGCCCGGCGAGGCTGGCCAGGGCGGTCACCGAGACCGCCAGCGCCGCCGTCGCGGTGTCCAGCCGCTGGGTGACCGCGCTGAACAGGTGCGACAGCGTGCCGACCTGCCCGAGCATCCCGAGCGTCAGCGCGGCGGTGACCACCCAGAACCAGCCGGTGCGCAGCGCGGGGCCCACGCCGGGGGCGCCGCCGCCGTCGCCGGCCGGGGGCAGGGGCGGGCCGGCGTCGCCGTCGGGCCGCTGCCCCGCCGACGCAGGGTCGGCGCGCAGCAGCAGCGCGGCCGGGAGGACGGCGACCAGCAGCCCGCCGGCCAGCCACGGCGAGGCTCCGGCGACGCCGAGCTCGTCGACGAGCAGCGCCACCGGCGGGGTGAGCACCGCGCCGCCGATCGGGAGCCCGAGGAAGGCCAGCGACAGCGCCGTGGTCCGGCGGCGGACGAACCAGCGGGCCACCAGCGTGCTGGCCGGGATGGCGGCGGTGGCGGCGAACCCGACGCCGAGGACGGCGTAGGCGGCCAGCAACTCGCCGCTGGTCTGCACCCGGCCGAGGCCGAGCACGGCCGCGGCGACCAGCACCGCGCCGCCGCCGACCACCCAGCGCGGGTCGAGCCGGTCCAGCAGCGCGGCGACGCCGAGCCCGGACACGCCGCTCACCAGCAGGAAGGCGCCGGTGGCCAGCGAGACGACGGCGACCGGCAGTGCGCCGGGGCCGGTGGTCAGCGCCTCGAGGTAGACCGAGACGCCGTAGAAGCTGACGCCGACCGTGACGCCGCTGGTCCACGCGAGCGCCGCGACGACCCGCCAGCCGCCGAACGGGCGCCGGCCGGCCACCGGGTCAGGCCGGGACCGGCAGGTGCCGCGCGGCCAGCGTGCCGAGCAGGTGCTCGAACTCCGCCATCGTGCGGGCGACGATCTCCGCGGCCGGGATCACCTCGTCGATCCGCCCGGCCACCTGCCCGAGCTGCTGCAACGAGGCCTCGAGGTCGCCGTCGCGGTAGGTCTCCAGGACCCGCCCGAGCAGCGGGGTGGGGTCGCGCTCGGGATCGGCCTCGGCGGCGGCCACCAGGTCGGTGCGCAGCACCCGCATCGGCCGGCGGCGCTCCCGGTTGAGCAGCACGGTGTCGGTCTCGGTGGCCCGCAGGACGGCGTCCTTGACGTTGGCGTGCACCGCCGACTCCGCCGAGGCGAGCATCCGGGTGCCCATCTGCGCGCCCTCCGCGCCGAGGGCGAAGGCGGCGAGCAGCGAGGCGCCGTCGACGATGCCGCCCGCGGCCACCACCGGGACGTCGACCGCGCGGGTGACCAGGGGCAGCAGCACCATGGCGGCCACCTCGTGCGGGCTCTTGAAGCCCGCGCCCTCCACGCCCTCGACGACGAGGCCGTCCACGCCGGCGTCGACGGCCCTGCGCGCGGCGGCGAGCGTCGGGACGACGTGGAAGACGGTCAGCCCGGCGTCCTTGAGCAGCGGCGTGTACCGGTCCGGCGAGCCCGCCGAGGTGGTGACGAACCGGATGCCCGCGTCGACGACGGCGTCGACCACCGCCGGGTCCTTCGCGAAGGCCAGCGGGATGTTGACGCCGATCGGCCGGTCGGTGAGGTCCTGGGTGCGCGCGATGTCCTCGCGGACCTGGTCGACCGGCAGCGAGCCCGGCACCAGGCCCATGCCGCCGGCCTGCGAGACCGCGGCCACGAGCTCGGGACGGGCCACCCAGCCCATCGGCGCGGAGATGATCGGGGCGTCGATGCCCAGCATCCGTGTGACGCGCGTGTCAACTGGCATGGCGGCACGGTAGCGCTCCCCTGTCCGGGGCGACAGGGGGCAACGGGTGGGGAACAGAGGCCCCAGCCGTTACGATCCTGCGGTCCCCTGACGGCCGGACGCCGGTCGACGGCGACGTCACCGTCGGGTGACGCGGGCCGGGGACCCGAGCGGGAGGAGCGGCCGGTGAGCGGACCACGGGGAGCGGGTGTCGGCGCCGTCGCGAGCGCCGGCCAGCAGGAGCGCCGCGAGGCCGGGCCGCTGACCGGCAAGGGCCAGGCCCGCAAGGCCGCCCTGCTCGACGCCGCGCGCCGCGTCTTCGAGAAGCGCGGCTTCCTCGACACCAGGGTCGCCGACATCGTCGCCGAGGCGCGGGTGGCCCAGGGGACGTTCTACACCTACTTCGACTCCAAGGACGCCGTCTTCCAGGCGGTCGCCACCGGGGTCGTGGGGGAGATGCTCGTCGCCCTGCGGGCCGACACGCACGCCGGGACGCCGTACGAGCGGGCCCACGCGGCGATGGAGCGGTTCGTCGACGCCTACCGGCCGCGGGCCCGGATCATCGCCCTGGTCGAGCAGGTCGGGACGTTCACCCCCGAGCTCAAGCACCTGCGGCTGCAGGTGCGCGAGGCGTTCGTCGAGCGCGCCGCGCGGGGCATCGCCCACCAGCAGGAGGCGGGCATCGCCGACAAGTCGCTGGACCCGGTGCTGACCGCCGAGGTGCTCGGGGCGATGGTCGACCACACCTGCTACGTGTGGCTCAACCTCGGCCGCGACTTCGACCGGGACGCCCTGCTCCGCACGCTGACCACCGTGTGGGTGCGGGCCATCGGCGCGGACGTGCCGCCCGCCGCCTGAGCGGGGTCCCGCGGATCGATGTGACGCGGGCGTCAGCTAGCGTCCGCACCCGGGCGCTCCGCCGGGGAGCGCGGCGAGGAGGCGTCCAGTGACCGAGGCGACCGGGGCCGGCGTGCCCGAGGAGCTGACCGTGGCGGTGCTCGGCGGCACGGGCCCGCAGGGGCGCGGGCTCGCCCGGCGGTTCGCCGCGGCCGGGGTGCGGGTCGTGCTCGGCAGCCGCGACGCCGGCCGCGCGGGCGCCACGGCCGCCGACCTGGCCGCGGCCACCGGCGGCGACGTCACCGGCGACGACAACCGCGGGGCGGCCCGCGCGGGCGACGTCGTCGTCGTGGCGGTGCCGTGGGACGGGCACGGCGAACTGCTCGCCGGCCTGCGCGAGGAGCTCGCGGGCAAGGTCGTCGTCGACTGCGTCAACCCGCTCGGCTTCGACAAGCAGGGCGCCTTCGCGCTGCCGGTCGAGGAGGGCTCGGCCGCCCAGCAGGCCGCGGCGCTCCTGCCCGACAGCCGCGTCGTCGCCGCGTTCCACCACGTCAGCGCCGTGGTGCTCGAGGACCCGGAGGTGGCCGAGGTCGACACGGACATCATGGTGCTCGGCGACGACCGCGAGGCCACCGACCTGGTGCAGGCGCTGGCGTCCGCGGTGCCGGGCATGCGCGGGGTCTACGCCGGCCGGCTGCGCAACGCGCACCAGGTGGAGGCGCTCACCGCCAACCTGATCAGCGTCAACCGCCGGTACAAGGCGCACGCGGGGCTGCGCGTCACCGACGTGTGACGGCCCGCCGCACGCGTGGGGCTCCTGTGACGGGAGAGTGAAATCCCGCATCTGTACCGCACGGCACCTCCCCTCAAACACGGTTCCCGGATTATTTTTCCGCGCAACCGCAGGAGGCCTCCGGCAATGGGGGCCGGCGAGGGGAGCCCCCACATGACCCGCAACCAGAAGCCGTCCGTCTTCCAGGTCGGCAGGATCTGGGACGACGGCCGGACGGTCGTCGTCTCCGGCTGGGGCATCGGGCTGTGCGCCGCCGGCTGCCCCTGCCACCGCTCGCCCGTGGGCGGGCACCTGGCCATCGACGAGGACCAGGCCGGCGGCACCCTCGGCCTGCGCTGCTTCGCCGAGGACGGCTGCGACTGCTGCGAGCCGTGGACCGCCGACGAGCTCTCCGCCGTCCTCCGCGACCTGGAGGTCGTCGCCGGGCTCGACGCCGAGGAGCCCCTCGCCGGCTGAGGAAGGACCTTCCCGCCCTCCGGCGGGACCCGCACTCTGCCCGCGGTGCCCGACCTCTCGCTGCAGCGCGAGGTCGGGCACCGCGGCGCGCGGTCGGGGCACCTCCCCGGACCGCCTTTCGCGCGCGGACGGCGGGGTACGGACGTCGCCATGCTGGGACGAGCGGCGATGCGCGGTGCCCTGGCCGGACTGGCCGGCACCGCGGCGATGACCCTGGCCGAGAAGGCCGAGCAGCAGGTGACCGGGCGGCCGGACTCCTACGTGCCCGCGCGCACGCTGACGGCGCTGGCCACCCGCCGCCGCCCGCCCGGCTCCGAGCGCCCGTTCGTGCGCAACCACCTCATGCACTGGGGCACCGGCGCCGCCGTCGGCGCGCTGCGCGGCGTGTGGGCGGCCAGCGGGCTGCGCGGCTGGCGCGCCTCGGCCTGGCACACCTCGGTCCGGCTGGCCACCGACCAGACGCTGGAGAACGCGACCGGCGTCGGCGACCCGCCGTGGACGTGGTCGCGCCGGGACCGGGTCGTCGACCTCGCCGGCAAGGCGATCTACTCCTTCGTCACCGGCGCGGTGGCCGACGCGCTGGTCCCGCTCGCTCCCGACCGCCGGCGGAGCACCGCCCCCTGACAGGACCGGCCCGTTCCCGCGACCCGCGGGGCGGGTGGGACGAACGGGGCCGGTGGGACCGTCCCGCCCGCTGATCACCGCGCGCCCTGCACACGCTCCGCTCACCTCCTCCCTACCGTCCGTACGGACCAGACCAGGGGGACGTCGCCCGCGGGGGCGGCAGGAGGAGGCCGGACGTGCAGCGCAACCGGACGACGGGACGGCGCTGGACGGGTGCGGTCGTCGCCGCCACCGGCCTGGTGGCCCTCGTGCTCGCGCCCGGCTCGGCCTCCGCCGCGCCGTCGACCGCCGACGAGGCCGCCCAGCTGGTCGAGGAGGCCGGCCGGCAGCTCACCGCGGTCGACGAGCAGGTGCACCAGGCCGAGCTCACCGTCGCCGCCCAGCAGCAGGCCGCCGCCGAGGCCGACCAGGCCGCCGCCGTCGCCGAGGCCACGCTGCAGCAGTACGAGCCGGCCATCCGCGCCATCGCGCAGAGCGGCTACACCGGCACCACCCGCTCCCGCGTGGCCGCCTTCCTCGGCAGCGACTCCGCCGACGACCTCGTCGCGCAGATGACGATGCTCGACCTCATCGCCGACCACACCGACGGCGTGCTCACCGAGGTCGCCGTCGCCCAGGCCGCCGCCGACCAGGCCCGCGCCACGGCCGACGCCGCGGCCGCCGAGGCCGCCGCCGCGCTCACCACCCTGCAGGAGCAGCAGGCGCAGGTGCAGGCCCAGGTCGACGCCTACGAGGCCGACTTCGCCCGGCTCACCGCCGCCGAGCAGACGCGGGTGACCGCCGCGCTCGCCGGCCCCGTGCTCGACGCGCCGTCGGCCGCCGTCGCCGCGGCCGCCGCACCCGGCCCCGCCGCCGCCACCGCCGTGCAGACGGCGCTGGGGCAGATCGGCGACCCCTACGTGTGGGGCGCCTCGGGCCCGGACGGCTTCGACTGCTCGGGGCTGACCCAGTACGCCTACGCCGCCGCCGGCATCTCCCTGCCGCACTCGAGCAAGGCCCAGTCGACGATGGGGACCCCGGTCTCGCGCTCGGAACTGCTGCCCGGCGACATCGTCTACTTCTACTCGCCGGTGAGCCACGTGGGCATCTACATCGGCGACGGGAAGATGGTGCACGCCCGCACCTTCGGCCAGCCGGTCGCGGTGACCAGCGTGGACCAGGCGGGGTACCGCGGCGCCGTCCGCGTCGCCTAGCCGCACCCGGCCTCCGGCCCGCCCCCGCGCTGGGGGCGGCGGCAGGCCGTACCGTGGCCGACCGTGACCCGGGCACTACCGCGACCGGAGCCCGCGCTGCGGCCCGGGGCCATCGGCTTCCTCGACTCGCTCGTCATCGGCCTCGCCGCGACGTCGCCGGCCTACTCGCTGGCCGCCGTCATCGGCCCCGTCGTGGCGCTCGTGGGCGTGCACGCGCCCGGCGTGATGCTGGCGTCGTTCGTGCCGATGCTGCTCATCGCCGGGGCCTTCGCCGCCCTCAACCGCACCGACCCCGACTGCGGGACGACGTTCTCCTGGGTCACCCGCGCGTTCGGCCCGACCGCCGGCTGGATCGGCGGCTGGGCGATCACCATGACCGGCGTCCTGGTGGTGGGGTCGCTGGCCGAGGTCGGCGTCCGGTTCACCCTGCTGATGGTCGGCCTCGACGCCCTGGCCGACTCCACGCCCGCCGTCATCGCGCTGAGCGTGCTGCTGGTGCTCGTCATGTCGGCGGTCTGCGTGCTCGGCACCGAGATCTCCTCACGCCTTCAGAACGCGCTGATCCTCGCCCAGACGGCGGCGCTCCTGGTGTTCGCCGTGGTCGCGATCGTGCGCGGCGTGCGCGGGGACTCGCCCTTCGGCGGGCTGACGCCGGCGTGGGACTGGCTCGACCCCTTCGGCGCCGGCGGCGCCGCACTGACCGGCGGGCTGCTGCTCGGCGTCTTCGCGTACTGGGGCTGGGAGTCGGCGGTCAACCTCACCGAGGAGACCACCGACTCGCGGGTCGCCCCCGGCCGGGCCGGCGTGTGGTCGACGGTGGTCCTGCTGCTCACCTACGTGGGCGTGGCCATCGCCGTCGTCTCCTTCGCCGGGACGGCGTTCCTCGCCGGCAACGCCGACGAGGAGGAGGCGGTCTTCGCGCTGCTGTCCACCGAGGCGCTGGGCGGCTGGGACTGGGTGGTGCTGGCCGCCGTCGCCACCTCGGCGATCGCCTCCACGCAGACGACGATCATCCCGGCGTCGCGCACCGGCCTGTCGATGGCGCGGCGCGCGGCGCTGCCGGCGCGGTTCGGGTCGGTGTCCGAGCGCTTCCGCACCCCCGACGTCTCCACCTGGTGGGTCGCCGGCGTGGCGGTCGCCTGGTACGTCGGCGTGCACCTGGTCAGCGAGAACGCGCTGTTCGACTCGATCACCGCGCTGTCGCTGCTGATCGCCCTCTACTACGCCCTCACCGGCGTCGCCTGCGCCTGGTACTTCCGCCGCCGGCTGGCGCACAGCCTCCGCGACGCGCTGCTGCTCGGCGTCGGCCCGCTCGTGGGCGCGGCGCTGCTGGCCTGGCTGCTCGTCCTGTCGGTGCGCGACCTCGCCGACCCGGACAACAGCTACACCGGGCAGGCCTGGCTCGGCGTGGGCCCGCCGCTGGTGATCGGCGTCGGGATCATGCTGGCCGGCGTCGCGCTCATGCTCGTGTGGCGCCGGCGCGACGGGCGCTTCTGGCAGGAGCGGCCCGGCGTCGCCCCGGAGGACGCCGACCCGCTCGCCGCCTAGTGGATCGTGCGGCCCTCCGCGAGCATCGCGACGAGGGCCGCGATCCGCTTGGCCCGCGTCGCGGGGCTCGCCGCCGTGTGCACCCGCCAGAGCACCGCGTAGCGGTTGGTGCCGTCGAGCCCGGCGAAGGCCTCCTGGGCGGCCGGCTCGGCCGCCAGGGCGGCGGCCAGGTCGTCGGGGACGGTGATGGTGGCCGGGCCCGCGTAGGCGCGCTCCCAGCGGCCGTCGGCCCGCGCCGCCTCCACCTGCGCGAGGCCGGCCGGGCGCATCCGGCCGGCCGCCACCAGCTCGGCCACGATCCCGACGTTCTTGGCCGACCACACGCTGCGCGGCCGCCGCGGGGTGACGCGGGTCAGGTACCAGTGCTCGTCGACGCTGTTGGCGCGGCCGTCGATCCAGCCGAAGCACAGCAGCGACTCGACCATCTCGTCGCGGGTCAGCGAGGGCACGCCCGCGCCCTTCTTGGCCAGCTTCACGTAGATGCCCGGCGCGGTGGCCGACTCGGCCTCCAGCCACGCCTCGAACGCGGCCTGGTCGGGGAAGGCGAGCACCGGCAGGTCGGTCGGCAGCGTCACGACGGCGATCCTGGCGGCGGCGGCGCCCGCTGCGCCACCCTGTGCGGGTGGACCGTGCCGGCGAGCGCTACTCCGCCGCCCTCGAGCCCCGGCCGGGCGGGCGGGTGCGGCACTGGGCCCGCGTGGCCGGGGCGTTCGCCGCGGGGCTGGCGCAGGGTCTGGTGCCCGAGCCCACCGTGCACGACGTCGTCGTGCGCCGCCGCGACGACGGCACCGAGGTGCTCCGGGTGCCCAGCGAGGACGGCACCGCCCACGTGCTGACGGCGGTCCGCGCGGAGATGGCCGCCGTCGGGCCGGAGGAGTTCCTGGCCCGGTGGAGCGTGCGGGCCGGCTGAGCCGCGCTCAGAGCTCCGCGCGCAGCGTCCGGGCGGCCAGGGCCAGCGAGCGCATCTTGCCCTCGGCGGAGGCCCGCGGCAGGTACTTCAGGCCGCAGTCGGAGGACAGCACCAGCCGGTCGACGTCGACGTCGTCCAGGGCGCGGCGGACGCGGTCGGCCACCACCTCCGGCGTCTCCACCTCCGGCGTGGACAGGTCGAGCACGCCCAGCGCGATGCCCTTGCCGCGCAGCGGCCGCAACTGTGCCGAGTCCAGGTGCGACTGCGCGGTCTCCACCGACACGGTGTCCACCGGGGTGTCGGCGAGCTCCGGGAGGAACGAGTAGCCCTCCGGCCGCTCGGCGACCATCGCCGCGTAGCCGAAGCACAGGTGCAGGTGCACCGGGCCGAGCGCGCCCTCCACGGCGCGGGTGACCGCCTCGGCGCCGTAGCGGCGGGCCACCTCGGGCCGCGCCTGCAGCCAGGGCTCGTCGATCTGGACGACGTCGGCCCCGGCGGCGAACAGGTCGGCGATCTCCTCGCGGACGACGTCGGCGTAGGCCAGCGCGAGCGCCCGGTCGTCGCCGTAGTGCTCGTCGGCCGCCTGCTGGGCCATGGTGAACGGGCCGGGCAGCGTGATCTTCACGGGCCGGTCGGTGGCCGCCCGCAGGAACCGCACGTCGCGCGCCTGGATCGGCCCGCGGCGCGCGATCTCCCCGGTCACCCGCGGCACCGGGATCGGCTGCCCGGAGCGGTTGAGGACGGTGCCGGGGGTGTCGACGTCGACGCCGTCGAGCGCCGTGGCGAAGTGGTTGGAGTAGGACTCCCGGCGCTGCTCGCCGTCGCCGACCAGGTCGAGGCCGGCCGCCTCCTGGGCGCGCACCACGAGCAGCGTGGCGTCGTCCTGGGCCTCCTCCAGGTGCTCCGGCGCCGGCCGCCACAGCTCCCGGGCGCGCACGCGCGGCGGGAACTGGTGGGCCAGGCGGTCGTGGTCGATGAGCCAGCCGGGCTGCGGGAGGCTCCCGACGACGGTGGTGGGCAGGAACGGCAGGTCGGCGGGCACGGGTGGAGTCTGCCCCGGGCGGCCGCGCGGGGTCCGGTGTGCTGGGGTGGGGCCGTGGCGGACAACTACATCGCGGAGCTCGACAACGGCGCACCGGCCATCGACGACGAGGCGTTCGTGGCGCCGACGGCGGTGGTGGTCGGTGCGGTGACCATGGGGCCGCGGTCGAGCATCTGGTACGGCGCGGTGGCCCGGGCCGACGCCGAGGTGATCGAGATCGGCGAGGACTCGAACGTGCAGGACGGCAGCACGCTGCACTCCGACCCCGGGTTCCCGCTGGTCATCGGCCGCGGCGTCACCGTGGGGCACCGCGTGGTCCTGCACGGCGCGCGGGTCGACGACGACGTGCTCGTGGGCATGGGCAGCGTGGTGATGAACGGGGCGCACATCGGGTCGGGCTCGATCGTCGCCGCGGGCGCCGTCGTCACCCAGGGCACGCAGGTGCCGCCGGGCTCGCTGGTGGCCGGCGTCCCGGCGAAGGTGATCCGGCAGGCCACCGAGGACGACCTCACGCACATCCGGCTCAACGCGCTCGCCTACACCGAGCGGCTGCCCTCCGCGCGACGGGTGCGGCCGGTCGTGCGCCGGCCGCTGCCCTCGGCCGGCCACGTCCCCGGCGACGCCGCCGACTGAGGCGCCCGGGGCACCGACCCGTGGCTGTCGTCCCCGGATGGCCACGCGTCCGCAGGTCCCGTCGCTCAGCGGGCGAGGACGACGACCCACCGGTTGCGGTCGCCCGCGCGTTCGTAGGACAGCGCGTCCACCGCGGCGCGCGCGAGCTCGAGGCCGCGGCCCCGCTCGGCATCGTCGGGCGGCCATCCCCCCGGCTGCGGGGCCACGGGTCCGCCGTCGTCCTCGAACACGGCCTCCACGCGGTCGGGGAGACCGCGGAGCCGGAGCTCCAGCTCACGTGCGCCGGACGCGGCGGCGTGTTCGACGATGTTCGCGGCGATCTCCGCCACGGCCGTCTCGAAGCGCACGCGCGTCGCGTCGCCGATGCCGTCCTCGCCGGCCCAGAGGGCTGCCAGGAGGTCGTGGACGGGGCCGATCGACTCCGGGCGCGCGGGCGCCCGGAGCACGTGCGTCGGTCCGGGCACCTCAGTCGCCGGCGAAGGCCGTGGCGACGTCCGGCCGCGGACGCAGCACCCGTCCCAGGTTGGTCAGCTCCAGGACGGCCTGCACCTGGGGTCCGGCGCCGGCCAGCCGGAGGTCGCCACCGGCCTGGCGGGTGGTCTTCAACCCGGCGATCAGGGCGCCGAGGCCCGAGGAGTCCATCGACTCGGTGGCGGAGAGATCCACGACCACACGCGGCGTCCCCGTGGAGACCAACTGGGAGACCAGCGCCCGCAACCTCGGTGCGGCCACCATGTTGAGCCTGCCGACGGGCCGGATGACACCCACCCCGGCGTCGGTCGTCTCGGTCTGGAACTCGGTCATGCGGCGGCTCCCACGGGCTCCTCGGGTCCGCGGTACCGGACGGCGCGGACGACGACACTCAGGACGGCGAGGTCGAAGGCGACCCACACCAGGTTGGTCACGGTGCCCAGCACCGACGCGTCGGCCACGACCATGCGCACCGTCCCGACGACGGCCGCGACGACGAGCAGGGCCATCACGGCCAGCTGCGGACGGACCAGGTGCCACGGCCGCCGCTCGACCGACCGGCGCTCCTTGGGCGTCACCGCGAAGGCCAGGCTGCGGCCGAACACCACGTTGCCGACGGCCGAGGTCACCGACCGGATCCACACCGGGAAGAGCGCCAGGGAGTACTGCTGTCCGCGCCACGTGCGCCGACCCCGGCCGATGACGGCGAAGAGCAGCTGGTTGACGAGCAGGAAGGGGACCAGCCGGAGGAAGAACTCGGCGGTCAGGCCAGTCACCGGCAGCACGCCGAAGACCAGGTAGACCACGGGGGCGGCGAAGTAGACGACGGCGGCGAAGCCGGACAGGTAGCTCCACATCGTCGCCCAGTACATGAGCCGCTGGGCGAGGGTGAGCCCGCGCTGCACCAGCGGGTTCTCCCGCAGCATCACCTGCACGGTGCCCTGGGCCCAGCGCAGCCGCTGCGTGAGCATCGTGCCCAAGTCCTCAGGAGCCAGGCCGAGCGCGAGGGTCTCGTCGTGGTACGCGGTGCGCCAGCCCATGGCGTGCAGCCGCATGCACGTGGCCATGTCCTCGGTGACGGAGATCGTGGCCATGGGCATGACCGGTTGCGCCTCGTCGTCGACATCGACGTCGACGGCGCGCACGAGCGTCCGCACGGTCTCGATCGCGCCCAGCGGCGACCAGTCCCGGGCGGCGAGCCGGGTCAACGCGGCCCGATCGACCTCCGCCAGCCCGCCGTCCTCCTCCTCGAGCTCGGTCGACAGCTCGGCGATGGCGGCGAGGTCGGCCTCCAGGGACTCGACGTCGGCGGCGACCACCGCGGAGGCGGCGGCGTCGACCTGCTGCTGGAAGCGGTAGGTGACGTCGGCGAGGGCGGCGCCGTCGCGTAGCTCCGCCCGCGCCCGGGCGACGGCCGCCACCACCTGCTCGAGGGCGACCCGGGCACCGGTCTGCGTCGGGTCGAGGGAACGGCGGGCCCGGGCGACCACCCGGTCGGCGGTGCGCAGCGCGCGGTTGACGGCGAGCTGGACGTCGCTCACGTAGCGGGTGATGCCGAGCTGCATGAGCGCCTCCCGGCGCAGCACCGCGTTGGAGCCGCAGAAGAAGGCGGCGTTCCAGCCGTCCTTGCCCTGTTGGATCGGCCCGTAGAACAGCGGCGCCTGGCTGCCCAGCGGATCGTCGTCGGGCACGTTGACGAACACCTGCGGGGTCTGGACGAGGGCCATCCGCGGGTCCCGGAACCAGCCCAGCGTGCGGTCGAGGATCTCCGGCTCCGGCACCTGGTCGGCGTCGAGGATCAGGATGTACTCGCCGTCGGTGGTCATCAACGCGTTGTTGAGGTTCCCCGCCTTGGCGTGCCGGGAGTGCCCTGACCAGTCGTCCGAGCGGGTGATCCAGCCGATGCCCGCGGCCTCCGCCCGCGCCCGCAGCTCCGGCCGGGCGCCGTCGTCGAGGATCCACGTCCGGTGCGGGTACCGGATGCGCTGCGCGGCCTCCGCGGTGGCCATCACCAGGTCCAGCGGCTCGTTGTACGTGGTGACGAAGACGTCGACCGTGGCCCCCTCGGGAGGAGGCGGCGGCTCCCCGCGCCGGCGCAACCGCCACATGGTCAGCCCGAACAGCAGCGAGTCGACCAGGCTGTACGTCTCGGCGAGCACCAGCGGCACCGCGATCCACCACGCCGACCAGTTGATCGACTCCAGCCACCGCCAGGCCACGTAGTTGATCCCCAGCGACGCGGTCACGAGGACCAGCACCCGCAGCGCCAGCAGCCGGCCGGTCAGGGGGACCCGAGGTGCCCGCGCCGTCACCGGCGCACCCGACAGCGGGTCGCGCCCGCGGGCTGCCCGGTGCGTGGTCACGGCGTCGCCAGCCGGCGGAGGGCGACGGCGGTGACGTCGTCCAGCGGTGTCGCGGCGGCGGTGAGCCCCCGGACCTGGTCCAGGAGGTCGTCCGGGTCGGGGTGCGCGCGCACCAGCCGTGCCACGGCGTCCAGGGCCTCCCGGGTGCCGCCGAGGACGTCGAAGAGGCCGTCGCTGAAGACGAGGAGCGTGTCGCCGGGCTCCAGCACCAGCTCGTGCGCCGTCCACGGGAGGTCCGCCTCGACGCCGAGGGGCAGGTCTGCCCCGGCCAGCTGCTGCGTGCCGCCGTCGGCCCGCCGGACCACCGCCAGACCGTGGCCGGCATCGGCGTAGCGCAGCCGTCCGGTCGCCGCCTCGAGCCGGCCGGTGAAGAGGGTGACGAACGAGCCCGTGCGCTCGAGGTCCGGCTGCAGCGTCGCGGCGGCGGCGGCCAGCACCGTGCTCTCCGTGCGCCTGGCCGACGACCGGGGGTCGTCTCCTCGCGAGGCGGCGCGCAGCACCGCCCGGACGGTCGCCATGAGGATCGCCGCACCCGCGCCCTTGCCCATGACGTCGGCCAGGGTGACCACCAGGTCGCCGTCGACGACGTCCAGGTCGAGCAGGTCCCCCCCGACGGCCGAGGCGGGCCGGCAGGTGCCGGCGACTGCGTACCCGGGGACCGCCGGCGGTTCCCCGGGGAGCAGGGCCGCCTGCACCTCGCGGGCGCGGTCCATCTCGGCGGAGTTGGTGAGCTCGTCCTCGGTCCAGCGCGCGAGGTCCTCCAGCACCGAGACGTCGTGGGCGTCGAGCGTGCGCGGGCGTGTGTCGAACAGGCAGAGCGTCCCGACCACCATCCCGCCCGGCCCGGTGAGCGGGTGCCCGGCGTAGAAGCGGAGGTGCGGGGGCCCGCACACGGCGGGGGCACCGGCGAAGACGGGGTCCTGCTGTGCGTCGGACACCACGTGCGTGCGGCGCAGCGCCATCGTGCGGTCGCAGAAGGACGCCTGGCGGTCGGCCCGGTCGATCGGCATGCCCTGGGCGGACTTGAACCACAGGTGGTCCTCCGCGATGAGGGTCACGGTCGCGATCGGCACGTCGAAGACGCGCTGGGCCAGGCGGGTGATCCGGTCGAAGCGCTCCTCCCGCTCGGTACCGAGCAGCTGCAGCGCGTCCAGGGCGGCCAGCCGCCGGGTCTCCCCGGGGTCGGCGGCACGCACGGCCGGCGACGCGGCGCGGGTGGTGTCGGGGAGCGCGCTCACCGCCGACCTCCGGCGAGGCTCCGCCCGGCCAGTGCCCGCCGGACTGCCCGGGCGCTGGCGGGGCTGCTGGCCAGCCGCCAGTCGGTCTCCTTGTCGTGGTCGAACCACACCAGGGCCTCGACGTCGGCCTGGTCGTCGAGCCAGGCGACCAGGTCGGTGATCCAGGCGGCCTTGTCGCCCCCGGCCTCGGCGCAGCCGACCTCGGCGATGGTCACCGGGATCCCCGGCGCGAGTCCGCGCAGCTCCTCCAGGCTCGGCCCGAACAGCTCGGCCGGCTCCCGCCATCCGCCCTGGCCCGGGACGGCGCCCCAGTTGTAGCCGTCGAGCGCCACCCGCCCCACGGCGCCGGGCCAGGTGTCGGATATCGGCGTCGACCCGGGGTAGGCGACGTTGGGGTTCCACAACAGTTCGACGTTGTCCGCGCCGGCCCCGGCGAACACCTCCGCCAGGTGCCGCCACGCGCCGACGTGGTCCTCCGCCGTCGTCCCGGCGACGCCGACCGCCCACGGGTACCAGTCGCCGTTCTGCTCGTGCGCGAAGCGCAGCAGGACCGGCCGCCCCCAGTCCCGCAGCGCGCCGGCCCACCACCCGAGTTGGCCGTCCCACACGCCCGCGGCGAGGTCGGCCAGTGTCGAGCGACCGCGGTCCGCCGGGTCCCACGGCTCCCAGGTGAGCACCGGGGTGGCGCCGCGCGCGGCGACGGCGTCGAGGTCGGCCAGCGGGGGAGGGGCGGCCAGTGCGGCGTAGGAGAGCACCAGCGACGGCCGCTCGCCGGCCACGGCCTCGACGGCGTCGAGCTCGCCGGCCGCCTGCGGTCCGCCGGGTGTCGTCACCCCGAACCCCAGTGGCGCGGTCCGTCGCGGGCGCGCGGGCCCGTCCGTGCACCCGACCGCGGCGAGAGCCGCCAGTCCAACACCCGCGGTCAGCACCGACCGACGGGTACACCCCCGCTCCCCGTTCACGGTCTCTGCATTCCCCACGGATCCGTAACGAATCCGGTCACGTTCCGTTACGCCTCCGGCGCTCCCCGGCGACGCCGCGGACTAGCGCGTCAGACGGCGCCGGCGAGGCGGGCCAGCGCGCCGCGGACCTCCTCGACCGGCAGCGCCATCGTGGCGTCGCCGACCGACAGCTCCACCCGCTGCACGGCCGGGTCGGCGGTCGGGGCGGCGTCGTTCCAGGTCCACAGCCCGTCCTCGGCCAGCCCGCGGACGGCGGCGCGGAAGCGCTCGGGCGTCGTCGTGAGCAGCAGGTGCAGCATCGGCGTCTGCGGCGGGTCGGGGACCACGCGCACGCCGGGTAGGTCCCGGACCGCGTCGGCGATCTCGCGGGCCCGCTGCAGGTAGGCGGGGAACAGCGGCAGCCGCTCGCGCAGGCAGGTCAGCGCCGACGCCGCGCCCGGCCACAGGCCCCACAGCGTGCCGCCGAGCCGGTGGCGCCACTCGCGGACCTCCGCGACGACGTCGGCCGGCCCGGCCAGGCAGCACCCGGCGAGCGCGCCGATGCCCTTGTAGAAGCTGACGTAGACGGTGTCGAACGGCGCCGCCAGGTCGGAGGCGGGCATCTCGTACCCGGCGGAGGCCTCCCACAGCCGGGCGCCGTCGAGGTGGGCCACGGAGTGCACGTCGTGCGCCCACGCGGCCTGCTCGACGACGTCGTCCCAGGGCGGCAGCTGCCCGCCGAGGTCGCGCTGGGGCAGCTCCACCACCAGTGCGGCCGGCGGCTCGGCGACGGCGTCGAGGTCGGCGCGCAGGAGCAGCCGGTTGCGGTCGCCGACCGGGCGCGGCACGAGGCCGTGGAGACGCTCCAGTGCCCCGCCCTCGTGCCGGAACAGGTGGCACTCGGGGTGGGCGACGACGGTGCGCCGCATCGTGCGGCCGGCGTGCACCCGCAGCGCCGCCTGCTGGGCCATGGTGCCGCTGGGCAGGTAGACCGCGGCGGGCTTGTCCAGCAGCGCGGCGACCTCGGTCTCCAGCTCCGCGACGACGCCGCCCGCGCCGTAGCGGTCGACCGCGGTGTCGGCCGGGACGGTGGCCAGCAGGGCGCCGGCGCGGACCGCCCCGTGGGCGTTGAGGGCCCGGTCGCAGGCCAGGCGCAGCGCGTCGAGGTCGTCGCTCACGTGCCCAGCAGACCACGGACGAGCGCGCCCACGGCATCGGCCTCGATGAGGAAGCCGTCGTGCCCGTACGGCGAGGACACCACGTGCAGCGGCACCCCGAGCGCGTCAGCCACCCGCTGCTGCAGCTCCAGCGGGTACAGCCGGTCGGAGTCGACGCCGGCGACGACGGCCCGCGCGGTCACCCGCGCCAGTGCCGCCTCCACCCCGCCGCGACCCCGGCCGACGTCCCAGGTGTTCATCGCCTCGGTGAGCACCACGTAGCTGTCCGGGGCGAAGCGGGCGACGAGCTTGTCGGCGTGGTGCTCCAGGTAGGAGGCGACGGCGAAGCGGCCGTCGTCCTGCACGGTCGTGCCGAAGCGCTCCTCGAGCTCGAGCGCGCTCCGGTAGGTGAGGTGCGCGATCCGCCGCGCGATGCCGAGCCCGGTTCCCGGGTCGGCGCGCACGGCGGCCTGCTGGGTGGTCTGGGTGCCGAGCTGGTCGGCGGTGACCGCCGCGCCGGAGGCGAGGAAGAACAGGCCGGCCACCCGCTCGGGCAGCGCCACCGCCCACTCGAGCACCCGCATGCCGCCCATCGACCCGCCGACGACGGCCGCCCACCGCCGGACGCCGAGCGCGTCGGCGAGCGCGGCCTCGACCCGCACCTGGTCGCCGACGGTCACCTCGGGGAACCGCCCACCCCACGGGCGCCCGTCCGGCGCGGCGGACGACGGCCCGGTGGTGCCCTGGCAGCCGCCGAGCACGTTGGCGCACACGACGAAGAACCGGTCGGTGTCCAGCGGCGCGCCCGGACCGACGAGCGACGCCCACCAGCCCGGCGTCGGGTGGCCGGGGCCGGCGGGGCCGGTGACGTGGCTGTCGCCGGTCAGCGCGTGCTCGACCAGCACCGCGTTGGCGCCGTCGGGCGCGAGCGCGCCCCACGTCTCGTAGGCCACCCGGACGCCGGGCAGCACCCCGCCGCGCTCGAGCCGGACCGGTCCGTCCAGGTCCAGGAAGAGCCGGTCCCCGGCGGGGTCGCCCTCGCGCCACCCGCCGGTGCGCGGCGGGGTGCGGGACGCCACCGCGTCCCGCACCCCGGACACGTCAGGCGCCCTTGGCGGCGCGGAACCCGGCCTCGAGGTCGGCGAGGATGTCCTCGATGCCCTCCAGGCCGGCGGCGAGGCGCACCAGGCCGGGCGTCACGCCGGTGGTGAGCTGCTCCTCGGGCGTGAGCTGCGAGTGCGTCGTGGACGCCGGGTGGATGACCAGGCTGCGCACGTCGCCGATGTTGGCCACGTGGCTGTGCAGCTCCAGCCCCTCGACGAACCGCCGGCCGGCCTCGACGCCGCCGCGGATCTCGAACGCCAGCACCGCGCCGGCGCCCTTCGGGGCGTAGCGCTGCTGGGCGGCGTGCCACGGCGAGGACGGCAGGCCGGCGTAGTGCACCGACTCCACCTCGTCGTGGGCCTCGAGGAACTCCGCCACCCGCTGGGCGTTGGCGACGTGCCGCTCCATGCGCAGCGACAGCGTCTCGATGCCCTGCACCACGAGCCAGGCGTTGAACGGGCTGATCGCGGGGCCCAGGTCGCGCAGCAGCTGCACGCGGGCCTTGAGCGCGTAGGCGGGCGCGCCGAGGTCGGCGTAGACGACGCCGTGGTAGGTCGGGTCCGGCGTCGTGAAGCCGGGGAACCGCCCCTGCGTCCAGTCGAAGCGGCCGCCGTCGACGATGACGCCGGCGATCGCGGTGCCGTGGCCGCCGAGGTACTTGGTGGCCGAGTGGACGACGACATCGGCGCCGTGCTCGAGCGGGCGCACCAGGTACGGGGTGGCGATGGTGTTGTCGACGATCAGCGGGACGCCGTTGCGGTGGGCCACCTCGGCGACCGTGGCGATGTCGAGGACGTCGCCCTTCGGGTTGCCGATGGACTCGCCGTAGAACGCCTTGGTGTTCTCGCGGACCAGCCGCTGCCAGTTCTCCGGGTCGTCGGGGTCCTCGACGAAGGACACCTCGACGCCGAGCTTGGGCAGCGAGTGGTGCAGCAGGTTGTAGGTGCCGCCGTAGAGCGAGGCGGAGGCGACCACGTGGCTGCCGGCCTCGGCGACGTTGAGCAGCGACAGGGTCTCCGCGGCCTGGCCGCTGGCCACCGCGAGCGCCGCGACGCCGCCCTCGAGGGAGGCCACGCGCTGCTCGAGCGCGTCCTGCGTCGGGTTCATGATCCGCGTGTAGATGTTGCCGAGCTCGGCCAGCGCGAACAGGTCCGCGGCGTGCTGGGTGTCGCGGAACTGGTAGCTGGTGGTGGCGTAGATCGGCAGCGCGCGGGCGCCGGTGGTGGGGTCGGGGCTCGTGCCGGCGTGGATCTGCCGGGTCTCGAAGCTCCAGCTCTGCGGGTCGGTCATCGCGCCGTCTCCTCTCGTACCGGAGGACCTGCGGCGCACAGGTGCTCCGTCCTTGCCGTGCTGCGGGCGCAGCGCGGCCGGCTCTTCCCCTGGGAGCACCTCAGACGGAGGA
This sequence comes from Geodermatophilus sp. SYSU D01106, assembly GCF_054049995.1. NCBI lineage: Bacteria > Bacillati > Actinomycetota > Actinomycetes > Geodermatophilales > Geodermatophilaceae > Geodermatophilus > Geodermatophilus sp. SYSU D01106. The sequence goes on from NZ_JBJGYM010000021.1 coordinate 50,510, forward strand.
GAGGTTGCCGGACAGCCAGCCAGGTACTTCGCGCTGTCACTCAGGAGCCTGGGGCGACCCTAGCGGGCGGCGGCGCGACGTCCAGCCCGGGGGCTCAGGGGGTGGGCGCGCTGCCGGTGGTGGGGACGGCCGTCGTCGGGGCCGGCGCCTGCGGAGGGTCCGGCGCGGTCTGCTCCGGCGCCGTCGTGTCCGGGGCGGTCGTCGTCGGCGCGGTCGTCGTCGGCGCGGTGGTGTCCGGGGCGGTGGTCGTCGGCGGCGCGGTCGTCGTCGGCGCGGTCTCCTCCGGCGTCGTCGTCCCCGGCGCCTCCTCCGTCGTCGGCGGGGCGGTCGTCGGTGCCGGGGCCGGCGCCGGGGTGGTGACCGTCGTGGTGCCGCCGGCCGGGTCGGTGCCGGCGTCGGCGGGCTTGACGTAGAGGTAGAGCAGGCCGAGGCCGAGGAACAGGGCGACCAGGACCAGCGTCGACGTGCGGGCCCGGCCGATGCGGCCGGGCGAGCGGCGCAGGAGGCCGGACAGGCCGAACCGGCCGCGGCCCGCGGGGTCGCCGACGGTCCCGTCGGCCGGGCGGGGCGCCCCGGGGACGCTCACTGCTGGGCCCCCTGCCGCGCCGGGGCCGGGGCGGCGGCCGGCGGCTCGGGGGTGATGGTCAGGCCCTCCCGGGCGAAGGCGAGCACGATGCGCTCGCGCAGGTCGCGGCCCACCTCGAACTGGCGGCCGGGCAGCGTGCGCGCCACGACCCGCACGTTGACCTGGTCGAGGTCGATGCTCTCCACGCCCATGACGCTCGGCTCGTCGAGCAGCAGGCGGCGCAGCTCGGGGTCGGCGAAGGCCGCCCGGCCGACGTCGCGGAGGACGTCGTTGACGCGGGTGACGTCGGCCGTGGTCGGCACCGGCACGTCGACGACGGCGCGGGCCCAGTCGCGGGACAGGTTGACCACCTTGACGATCTGCCCGTTCGGGATGGTGACCACCTCGCCGTCGGCCGAGCGCAGCCGGGTGATCCGCAGCGTGACGTCCTCGACGGTGCCGTTGGCCGGGTCGCCGCCGCCGACCACCTGGATCGAGACGACGTCGCCGAAGCCGTACTGGCGCTCGGTGATGAGGAAGAAGCCGGCCAGCACGTCGCCGACGACCCGCTGGGCGCCGAAGCCGAGCCCGACGCCGAGCACGGTGGCCGGCGCGACCAGGCCGGTGACCGGGACGCCGAGCCGGTCGAGCACGTAGAACGCCGCCACCGTGTAGACGAGCACGATGAGCGTCCAGGTGAGGACCTGGGTGAGCGAGTGCCGGTGCTTGGCCGCCTCGGAGCGGACCAGCACGTCGCCGCCGGTGGAGCGGGCGTCGATGCGGCTGGTGATCCGGTCGCCGACCCAGCTGATGAAGCGGGCCACCAGGACCGAGCCGAGGATGATCAGCACGATCTCCAGGCCGCGGCCGGCGAGCCAGTCGAGCAGGTCGGTGAACGGTCCCATGGGGTGTCGGGTCCCCTCCGGTCGGTCAGCTGCGCGGTCGGGCCCCATCCAACCCGGTCCGCCTGGGAGACGGCTCCTCCCGGGGCTCGACGAACAGCGAGGCCACCGACCGGCCGATGCGCCCTCGGCGGTCGTGGAGGTCGGCGGCGCACTGCCCGGCCCCGCCGGGCCCGAGCGTGGTGACGGCGTCCATGCCCAGCCAGTCGCCGGCCGGCTGGCGGAACAGCGCGACGACGAGGTCGACGTTGGCGAAGGTGGCCTGCGACCAGTCGATCTCGGTCGAGATGCCGCTGGCGGCGTCGGTCATCACGAGGAGGTGCTCCAGCGGCGTCATCGGTTCGCCCTCGACCAGCTCGCACAGCGGGCGGGTCCAGGCCGCGGCCGGCCCGGTGGTGGTGAGCGAGCCGGCGGCCGCGCGCCACTCCAGCGCCCGGTGGTAGGCGACGTCCTCGGAGAAGACGTCGAAGGCCGCGGGCCGGGCCTCCTCCGGGCCGACGGCGAACGGCTGCGGCGGCGTGGCCGTCGCCGCGGAGTCGCGGGTGCGCATCCGCCAGGCGGTCAGCCGCATGGCGGTGCGCCCGCCGGCCTCCAGCGCCGCCTCGACCAGCTCGATCCGCCGGCCCGGGCGCAGCACCCGCGCGGTCACCCGCACCGGGCCGACCGGCACCGGCCCGAGGACGTCGTAGGCCAGCCGCACGGCCTGCCCGTCCGGGATGCCGCCGGTGCGCTCCACCGCGCGGGCGAGCAGGGCGGCCGGCGGGCCCGCGTGCTGCAGGCCGGGGTCCCACGGGCCGATGGTCAGCGCGGTGGCGACGTACCCGTCGTCGCCGTCGGGCAGGTAGCAGGCGCGGGGGAGGTCCACGCCCGGCAGTCTCGCGCCGAACCGGTCGCCGTCGTGTCGGGGGTCGGCGCCGGCGGTCGCGTGCCGCGGGTCAGGCGCCGCGGTTCAGCCACAGGGCCGCGGCGGACCACGCCGCGCCGGCCCCGGCGGCCGTCCACCACAGCCAGCGCAGCGACTCCCCGGGGTTCGACAGCGCGAGCAGCGCCGCGACGACGCACACCGCGCCGGCCAGCGGCGTCGTCCGCAGCAGGGTGCCGAGGGTGTCCGGCCCGGGGATCGCCAGGAACACGACGACGGCGGCGACCAGCAGGAGCCCGCACAGCGCGCCGAGGTACGCCGCGGTGACGCCCGCCTCGGCGGGCAGCACGAGCGCGCCGAGCCCGCCCGCGACGCCGCCGAGGGCGAGCCCGGCGAGCAGCCGCCGACGGCGCCGGGACCACGGGGGACGGGGCTCGGTCACGCCCCGAGGGTGCCCGCCCTGCCTGTGGACCACCCCTGCCGATGAGTTCCGCCGTACGGCAGCGTCTGTCCTGCCGACGGGCCCACGCCGGGCCCACCGACCCCGGGAGCCCCCGTGCGCATGATCTTCGTGAACCTGCCCGTGTCCGACGTCGCGGCGAGCCGCGCCTTCTACACCTCGCTCGGCTTCTCGGTGAACGAGCAGTTCAGCGACGACTCCTCGGTCTCCGTCGTCGTCAGCGACGCCATCTTCCTGCAGCTCCTGAGCACCGAGCGCTTCGCGTCCTTCCTGCCCGAGGGGCGGCAGGCCGGTGACCCCCGGCAGACGTCGGCGATGCACGCGCTGTCCTGCGACAGCCGCGAGGAGGTCGACGCGCTCGTGCAGAAGGCGCTCGCCGCGGGCGGCGGCACGTGGCGGCCGGCCGAGGACCACGGCTACATGGTCGGCGGCAGCTTCACCGACCCCGACGGCCACGTCTGGGAGGTCATGTGGATGGACCCGTCCGGCACGCCGTGACGTAGGCGGCGTCGGGGCCGACGGCGGCTACTGTCGCCGTCGTGCACCGCCGTCCCGCCGTCGGGTACCTGCTCACCGTCGCCGCGGCGGGGCTGTTCGCCGTCAACGGCACCGTCTCCACGCTGGCGCTGCGCTCCGGCGTGCCGCCCACCTGGCTGACGGCGATGCGCTGCGGCGGCGCCGCGGTCGGGCTGCTGCTCGCGCTGGCGCTGGTGTCGCCGCGGCGGCTGCGGCTCACCCGGCGCGAGGTGCCGTTCCTCGTGGTGTTCGGCGTGGTCGGCGTCGCGCTGACCCAGTTCCTCTACTACGTCGCCATCGGCCGGCTGCCGGTCGGGATCGCGCTGGTCTTCGAGATGACCGCGCCGGTCCTCATCGCCCTGTGGGTCCGGCTGGTGCGCAGGGAGCCGGTGCGGCCGCGCATCTGGCTGGCGCTGTCGCTCTCCCTCGGCGGGCTCGTGCTCGTCGCGCAGGTGTGGCAGGGCGGCGGCTCGCTCGACGCCCTCGGCGTGGGCGCGGCACTGGCGGCCGCCGTCTGCCTGGCCACCTACTACCTGATGGGCGAGCGCGGGGCCGCCGACCGCGACCCGGTGGCGCTGACCTGCTGGAGCTTCGTGGCCGCGGCGCTGTTCTGGGCCGTCGTCGCGCCGTGGACGCCGTTCGACCCCGCCCTGCTCGGCGAGGCGGTGCCGGTGTCGCTGGGCTCGGCGCGGCTGCCGCTGTGGGTGCTGGTCGCCTGGATCGTCGTCCTCGGGGCGATCACGCCCTTCTGGCTGTCGATCGCGGCGCTGCGGCACCTGCCGCCCACGACCGCGGGGCTGGTGGCCACCGTCGAGCCGGTGTTCGCCTCCGTCGTCGCCTGGCTGTGGGTGGAGCAGGTGCTCACCGGCTGGCAGGTGCTCGGCGGGATCGTCGTCCTCACCGGCATCGCGCTGGCCCAGACCGCGCGGGTCACCGCGCGGCGGGCGGCGCCGGCGCCCGTTCCCGAGACGCCGGCGCCGCTGTAGCTCAGCTCAGCTCAGCTGACCTTCTCGCTGTCGGCGAGCCAGCCGGCGAGGCGCTCCATGTAGCGGGCCTGGGCGGCGTAGTCCATGCCGACGTACTCCCACGGGTACACCTGCTCGGCCTGCGCGGCCGGCAGCAGCGCGTAGGTGGGCTGGCCGGCCATCTCCTCCGGCGTCATGGCGCCGCGCAGCGAGTAGAGGATGACGTCGCTCGCGTACTCGGGCACCTGCTCCCAGCTCGCCGTCTGCCAGAAGTAGCCGTCGCCGCCCGGGTCGACGAACTGCACGCCGAGGTCGGAGTAGAGCCGCAGGGAGGGGTCGTCGGGCGCCTTGGCCATGTAGAAGCCCTCGTCCGGGTAGGCCGCGACCGGCAGCACGGTGACCCCGGAGGAGGCGGCCTCGGTCAGCGCGGCGGAGGCGTCCTCGAAGTCCTGCCGGGCGGCGCGGACCTCCTCGCCGTCCATGTCGGCGCCGAGGGACTCGGCGAGCTCCGCGGTGCGCTCGATGACCTCGGCGGCCGAGCCGCGCCAGGCGATCGCGACGACCGGCGCGATCTGCTCGAGCTGCTCCTGCTGCTCCAGGGACTCCAGGCCGTAGAGCGGCTGGGTCTCGTCGAGCGTCCCCTCGGAGTCGACCGGGTAGACGGTGGTGACGATGAGGTCGGGGTCGGTGGCGGCGAGCGCCTCGAGGTCGATCGCGCCGTAGCTCTCGCCGACGATCTCGACGCCGGAGAGGTCGCGGCCCTCGAACTGGACGTCGTCGGCGGCGGAGGTCTGGCCGAAGGTGGCCACCGGCGCGATGCCGTAGTTCCACAGCGACGACGCGACGTCGTTGAGGCCGGCGACCCGCTCGGGCCGGGCGTCGAGCTCCACGGTGTTCCCGAGGTCGTCGGTGAACGACCAGCCCTCGTCGGTCGCGGCGGCCGCCTCCGTGTCCTCGGCACTCGAGCAGGCGCCGGCGGCGAGCAGCGCCACCAGCGCGAGGGAGGCGCCGAGCAGGCGCGGGGGTCGGGACACGGGGTCTCCTCGCAGGTCGGGCAGGGGGATTCCCCTGCGGGCGGCGCACAGGTTAGCCTTGCCTTACACGCGGTCCGCAAGGGCCGTCCGACGGCGAGACGGAGACCTGCAGGTGACCACCACGACCGAGGCCCCGACCGCCGCGCTGCCCCAGTGGCTGTTCTTCGACACCGTCGTCGCCCGCGTGGCGCCGCTCGGCCCGAGCATGCGGCGGATCACGCTCACCGGGCCCCGGCTCGCGGAGTTCGGCCTCGCCGGCGGCGACCAGCGGGTCAAGCTCGTGCTCGCCCCCGACCCCACCGCGCTGGCCGAGCTGCACGCCGCCGGCGCCGAGTGGTACCCGGCGTACTGCGCGCTGTCGGAGGAGCGCCGGCCCGTGCTGCGCACCTACACCGTGCGCGCCGCCCGGCCCGAGGTGGCCGAGGTCGACGTCGACGTCGTCCTGCACCGCGTCACCGACGGGCACGCGGGCCCGGCCGCGACCTGGGCCGCGCAGGCGGCGCCCGGCGACCGCATGGTCCTCATGGGCCCCGACCGGCCCGGCCGCGGCCGCGCGTGGGGCGTCGAGTGGGCGCCGCCCGCATCCGCCACGCACCTGCTGCTGGCCGGCGACGAGACCGCGGTGCCGGCCGTGAGCGCCATCCTCGAGGCGCTGCCCGCCGGCCGCCGCGCGATCGCCGTGCTGGAGGTGCCCGAGGCCGGCGACCTGCAGGACCTGCGGCTGCCCGAGGGCGTGCAGGTGCGCTGGCTGGCCCGCGCCGACCGCCCGCGCGGCGAGCTGCTGGTCCCCGCGGTGCACGCCGCGCTGGTCGACCTCGGCGTCTGCGCCGCGCCCGCGCCCGCCCCCGAGGACGTCGACCTCGACACCGAGCTGCTGTGGGAGGTCCCTGAGGACCCGGCGGCCGGTGCGGGCTGCTACGCCTGGCTGGCCGGCGAGGCCGGGATGGTCAAGCAGCTGCGCCGCCGCCTGGTCGGCGACCTCGGCGTCGACCGGCGCTCGGTGGCCTTCATGGGCTACTGGCGCGAGGGCCGCGCCGAGAACTGACGAGGTATTGGAAGCTCCGCGCACGTCCTGGCGCCCAGGACGTGCGCGGAGCTTCTACTACCCGTCCCCTCACCTGGGGAGGCGGCGGACCGGGACAACCATCGGGGTGCCGGCGACCGGGTCGGGCACCACGCGGGCCTCGAGGTCGAAGACGTCGGCGAGCAGCTCCTCGGTGAGCACCTCGTGCGGCGTGCCCGACGCCACCAGGACGCCGTCGCGCATGGCCACCAGCCGCTGCGCGTAGCGCGCCGCCAGGTTGAGGTCGTGCAGCACGACGACGACGGTGCGGCCGCGCTCGGCGTGCAGCCGGGCCACCAGCTCGAGCACGTCGATCTGGTGCGACAGGTCGAGGTAGGTGGTCGGCTCGTCGAGCAGGATCAGGTCGGTCTCCTGCGCCAGCGCCATCGAGATCCACGCCCGCTGCCGCTGCCCGCCGGACAGCTCGTCGACCGGGCGGTCGCCGAGGTCGGCCATGTCGGTCCAGGCCAGCGCCTCGGTCACCACGGCCTCGTCGTCGCTGGACCACTGCCGCAGCCAGCTCTGGTGCGGGTGCCGCCCCCGGGCGACGAGGTCCGCGACGGTCAGGCCCGACGGCGCCACCGGCGTCTGCGGCAGCAGGCCGAGCACGCGGGCCACCTCGCGGGTCGGCGTCCGGGCGATCGACCGGCCGTCGAGGACCACCTGCCCGGCGGCCGGGCGCAGCAACCGGCCCAGCGCGCGCAGCAGCGTGGACTTGCCGCAGCCGTTGGGCCCGACGATCGCGGTGAACGAGCCGTCGGTGAGCGCGAGGTCGAGGCCGTCGACGACGACCCGGTCGTCGTAGGCCAGCCGCAGGCCCTCGGCGGCCAGGCGGACGCGCGGGGCGGGGCCGGCGGGGGGCGAGGCGGCCGAGGACGAGGTGGACGCGGCGTGCCCGGCGGAGAGGTGAGTCGTCATGCGGGAGTCCGCCTCCCGCGGACGAGCAGCCAGAGCAGGTAGGGGGCGCCCACGACCGCGGTGATGATGCCCACCGGGAGGGCCTGCGGCAGGACGGTCCGGGTGAGCAGGTCGGCCAGCACGACCAGCGCCGCGCCGAGCAGGCCGGAGGCGAGCAGCGGCGGCCGGGACCCGCCGGTCAGCCGGACGGCGATCTGCGGGACCACCAGGGCCACGAACGTGATCGGCCCGGCGGCGGCCACGGCCGCCGCGACCAGCACGACGGCGACGAGCACGACGGCGGCCTGCGCCGCGGCCAGCCGCACGCCCAGCCCGCGGGCGGTGTCGTCGCCGAACTGCATCACGCCGAGCACCCGGCCCGCCGCCAGCGCCAGGGGGACCAGCACCGCCAGCGCGAGGGCGAGGGGGACCGCCTGGTCCCAGGTGCGGGCGTTGAGCGAGCCGACGATCCACACGTAGGCCGCCGCGGCGTCGTAGATGGCGGCCCGGGTGAGCAGCCAGTCGACGACGGCGAGGCTCATCGAGGAGACCGCCACGCCGACCAGCACCAGCCGGTAGCCGTCGACGCCGGACCGGAACGCCAGGAGGAACAGCAGCAGGCCCGCGCCGAGCGCCCCGGCCAGCGCCGCGAGCGGGACGCCGAGGCCGCCGAGCACCGCGCCCACCGAGGAGGAGCCGCTGACGACGATCGCCGTCACCGCGCCCACGGAGGCGCCGGAGGTGATGCCGAGGATGTCGGGGGAGGCCAGCGGGTTGCGCGCGAAGGTCTGGAACAGCGCGCCGGCGACCCCGAGCGCCAGGCCCACGAGCACCCCGACGACGACGCGGGGCGCCCGTAGCTCCAGCACGACGAAGCGCTGCCCCGCCTCGCCGGCGCCCACCAGCGTCCGCAGCACGTCGCCGAGGCCGATCGGGTAGTCGCCGCGGCCCAGCGCGACGGCCGAGAGCAGCACGACGACCACCAGCGCGGCGAGCGGCACGACGACCGAGCGCCAGCGGAAGCGCGCGGAGACCGGCCCACGCCGCAGCACCACCGCGCGGCCGCGCGGGCGCCCGCCGGGCTCCGGCGGCGTCGTCCCGCGGATCGTCTCGACGGTGGCGGTCACCGGGGCCCCCTCACAGCGTCGCCGACCGCTTGCGCCGCACCAGCGCGATGAAGAACGGGCCGCCGAGCAGGGCGAGCACGATGCCCACCTGCACCTCGCCGGGGCGGGCGATGACCCGCCCGACGACGTCGGCGGTGAGCAGCAGCAGCGCGCCGGCCATCGCCGCGCACGGGACGAGCCAGCGGTGGGCCGGCCCGGTGAACGACCGGACGGCGTGCGGCACGACCAGGCCGACGAAGGCGATCGGCCCGCAGGCCGCCGTCGCCGCGCCGGCCAGCAGCGTGATGGCCACCAGGCCGACCGCGCGGGCGAGCCAGACCCGCTGGCCCAGCCCGCGGGCGACGTCCTCGCCCATGCCGAGCAGGTCGAGGGCCGGCGCGTTGACCAGCGCGAGCACCAGTCCGGCGACGATGAAGGGGAGCACCTGCCAGGCGATGTCGGCGCCGCGGCCGGCCAGCGCGCCGACCACCCAGAAGCGGAAGGCGTCGAGGGAGTTGGAGTCGCTGACGAGGATCGCCCGGACCAGGGCGTAGAGCAGGGCCGACAGCGTCGAGCCGGCGAGGGCGAGCGTGACCGGGGTGGCCCCGCCGCGGCCGGCCGCCCCGAGCAGGTAGACGGCGACCGTGCCGGCCAGCGCCCCGGCGAAGGCGAACCAGACGTAGCCGGCCGGGGTGGCCACGCCGAGCAGCGCGATGGCCAGGACGACGGCGAAGGACGCGCCGGCGGTGACGCCGAGCAGGCCCGGGTCGCCCAGCGGGTTGCGCGTGTGGCCCTGCATCAGCGCCCCGGCCACCCCGAGCGAGGCGCCGACCATGAGGCCGAGCGCGGTGCGCGGGACCCGCAGGTCCCAGACGATCACCGCCTCCTCCGTGCGCAGCGACCGGTCGGTGAGGACCTCCCAGACGGTGTCCAGCGCCAGCGGCCGGGTGCCGATCGCGATGCTCGCGGCGCACGCGGCGAGGACCAGGACCAGCAGCGCCAGCGTGCCGAGGACCCGGCGCCGGGTGCGTCGCGCGGCGGCCGTCCGGGGGGTCACCGCGGGCGCCGCGGTCCCCGCGGGGGTGCGCGTGGCGCTGGGGACGGACACCGGGCAGCTCCGGACGACGAGGGCAGGTGAGGCTCACCTTAGTCGCCGCAGGTCGGCCGGGACACCTCGCTCACCGGTGGTCCTACCGGTCGAGGCTCACCGGTGGAGGCGGCGGCTGCCGGCCTGCCACTCCTCCTGGACGCCGACCTCGCCGGGCGCCACGCCGGCCGAGACCAGCTGCGGGCGCTCGCGCAGGCTGCGCTTGAGCTCGGCGAACCCGGCGAAGCGCGCGAGGCCGACCACGTGGTCCCACAGCTCGACGGCGCGGTCCTCGGGGGGCACCCGGCTGATCACCGGCCCGAAGAAGGCGACGCCCTCCGGCGGCTCGAAGTGCAGGATCGGCGTCCCGACGTCGCGGCCGGTCAGCGCGAGCGCCTCGTCGGTCTCGGCCTGCACGACGGCGTCCCAGCAATCGTCGTCGAGGGCGTCGGCGAGACCGGCCGGCAGCCCGGCCCGCTCGAGCACCGGCTCGAGGTAGCCGCGGGTGCCGCGCTCACCGGCGGTGCCGGGGCGGTCGGGCTCGGTGTCGTGGATCCGCCGGCCGAGGTGCTCGTACAGCGTGGCGACCGCCGCCCGGCCGTGCTCCTCCCGCGTGCGGGCGGCCACGCGCAACAGCCGCAGCCCGGCGGTGTGGCCGGCCTCGTACTTGGGCGGGAACTGCGCGTCGTAGTCGACGTGCGCGTTGAGCAGCCGCAGCGAGATGAACCGCCAGTCCACCTCGTACGTGCGCTGGGCGGCGACCGTCCGCACCCACCGGCTGGTCAGCCAGGCGAACGGGCAGACGGGGTCGAAGTAGAAGTGCAGGTCGGCCACGGCTCCATGCTCACCCCGCGTGCCCGCACCGGCATCCCCTCGGCCCTGGGGTGCTCCTCGCGCTCCCGGGGTCCTGGAGCGCCCCGAGAGGACGGGGAACGCCCCGGGAGCGGCGTCAGCGGGGGAGGAGCGCCTCGATCGCCGTCCGGACCTCGGGGGCGCCGGGCTCGGTCGCCGGCCGGAACCGGGCCACCACCGCGCCGTCGCCGTCGACCAGGAACTTCTCAAAGTTCCACTGCACCGGACCGGACTCGCCGGCGCCGTCGGACGTCTCCGTCAGCCGCTGGTACACCGGGTGCGCGCCCTCGCCGTTGACGTCGACCTTCTCCGTCATCGGGAAGGTGACGTCGTAGGTGGCCGAGCAGAAGGTGGCGATCTCCTCGGCGGTGCCGGGCTCCTGGCCGGCGAACTGGTTGCACGGCACCCCCACCACGGTGAACCCGCGCGGCCCGTACTCCCGCTGCAGCGCCTCGAGCTGCGTGTACTGCGGCGTGAGCCCGCAGCGGCTGGCCACGTTGACCACCAGCGCCGGACGCCGGCCGGTCAGGGCGCCGAGCGTGGTGTCCTCGCCGCGCAGGGTCGCCACGGGCAGGTCGAGCAGGTCGGTCACGGGAGCTCCTCGTGTCGGGCCGGGATGCCGGCTGACAGCGCGCCCGCCCGCCGGGTTGTTCCGGTCACCCCGGGTTCACTCCAGGCTGCTGACGTCGTCGGGCACGTCGACGGCGTGCTGCCGCAGCGCCGTCAGCGGCACGACCTCCAGCGCCCGCTCGTTCGTGGCCGCCAGGACGACGCCGGCCGCGACACCCCGCTGGTACGCCTGCAGCCACCGGGCGGCGACGACGCACCAGCGGTCGCCGGGCCGCAGGCCGGGGAACCCGTACTCCGGCCGCGGGGTGCCGAGGTCGTTGCCGAGCTCCCGCTGCATCGCCAGGAACTCCGCCGAGACCACCACGCACACCGTGTGGCTGCCGAGGTCCTCGGGCCCGCTGCGGCAGGCCCCGTCGCGGAAGAAGCCGGTCAGCGGCTCGGTGCCGCAGGGCTCGAGCTCGCCGCCCAGCACGTTGCGCTCGGTCTCCGGCTCGCCCATGCCGGGATCGTGGCAGAGCGGCAGCGCCCGCGCGCGGGCCCGGCCGACGTTCCGGCCGGGCCCGCGGTGGTGCGGTCGGGCGGTGCGGTCAGGCGGTGCCGGTGCGGCGGCGGGCCATGAGCGTCAGCCCGGCGCCCGCCAGCAGGACCAGCAGGCCGGCGCCGAGGACCCCGGTGACGTCACTGCCGGTGTAGGCCAGCCGCCCGCCGTCGGACGAGCCGGAGCCCGCTCCGCTCCCGGCGAGGACGCCGCCGCCGCTGCCGGCCGCCGTCCACGAGCCCGCGCCGGTCACCGGGGTGACCAGGCCGGGGTGCTGCGTGGCCGGGTGCTGCACAGCGGGGTGCGCGGTGCCCGGCTGCTGCGGTCCGGGCTGCTGCGGCGTGCCGGGGCCCTGCGGGCCGGTCGGGTCGGTCGGGCCGGCCGGCGGGGTGCAGTCGCCGGTGCCGTCGCCGAGCAGGCCGAGGCCCACGCCGCACACGGTCACCGGGACGTCGACGTCGATGCCGCCGTCCCCCGTGCCCGGGGTGCCGGTGCCGGGCGTGCCCGTACCGGGGGTGCCGCCGCCGGGCAGGGCGCACTCGCCACCCGCGTCGCCGAACAGGCCGATGCCGGTGCCGCACACCAGGACCGGGACGTCGACGTCCAGGCCACCGTCGGTGCCGCCCGTGCCCGGGCCGGTCGTCCCGGCGGCGGTGCAGCCGCCGGCGGCGTCGCCGAGCACGCCGACGCCGTTGCCGCACACGGTCACCGGGACGTCGACGTCGAGCAGGTCGTCGAGCGGGCCGGCCGCCCCGGGGGCGGGAGTGCCGGTGCCGGCGGCCGGGGTGCAGTTGCCGACCGCGTCGCCGAGCACGCCGACGCCGTTGCCGCAGACGGTCACCGGCACGGTCACCGCGCCCTCCGGTGCGGCGGGGGCGGTGCCGGAGGCCTCCGCGTCGCCGAGCACGCCGATGCCGTTGCCGGCGACGGTGACCGGCACCGCGATGTCGGCCGGAGTGTCCGCCGGGCTGTCGGCCGGCTGCGAGGTGCCCGGCGCCGGTGCGGCCGGCGGCTGGGAGACCCCGGCGTCGCCGACCGCGGCGTCGTTGCCGCCGACGGTGACCGGCACCGAGACGGCGACCGGGCCGAGGTCGAGGGTGAGGTCCGCGGAGACGGCGGGCAGCTCGAGGCCGCCTCCCGCGGGGGCGTCGCCGAGGACGCCGACGGCGTTGTCGGTGACGGTGACCGGGACGACGACGTCGAGGTCCCCGTTCCCGGGCTGGTCGGATGCGGCGGCGACACCGGTGCCGACGGCGAGCAGGCCGCCGGTCAGCAGTGTCACGCGCAGGGCGCGGGTGGCCCATCGGGACATGGCAGTTCTCCTGACTGGGTGCTGGGACCCCGGTCCCGGGCGGGACGGCGGGGGTCGTGCGCTCGGCCGGCGGACAGCCGGCGGCGCGGCACTCAGTCGGGAGAGGTGGCGGGGTCGACCGGGTCGGCGGCCGCGGCGGCGCGGGCGCCGTCCGAGACCGCCCCGGCCGCGGCGAGCAGCGCGGCGGGGACGGCCCCGGTCAGGTCGGCGGAGAGCGGGTCGCGGTCGGCACCGGCGCCCGAGGCGGCGGTCCCGGCCGGCGCCGGGAGAGCCGGGACGCCGGGGACGGCGGGGGCCGGCGGCGCGGCGGGCAGCGGCTGCGCCGGCACGAACGCGGCGGCGGGGGACGCGGCGGCGGTGGTCGCGCCGGCCGCGCCCGACGGGCCCGGGTGCGGGTGCACGGCACCCGGGCCCGCCGGGAGGGGAGCGGCGACGGCGACGGCGGCGTCGGCGACGGCACCGGGGACGGGAGAGGGCAGCCCGGCGGCCGGGACCGGCGCCGGGGGAGCAGGGACGACGAGGTCGGGGGCCACGACGTCCGGGACCAGGACGTCGGTCACCGGGACCAGGACGTCGGTCACCGGGACGAGGACGTCGGTCACCGGGGCCAGGACGTCGGTCACGGGCGCCAGCGCACCGGTGACGGGCCGCAGCGCCCCGGTCACCGGCGCCAGGGCCTCCGTCACGGGCGCCAGGGCCTCCGTCACCGGGGCGAGCGCCCGCGGCACGGGCGCGACGACCTCGCGGAGCGGCTCGGTCACCGGGGCGGCCGTGTCGGCGACCGCCTGCACGACCGGCGTCACGGGGGCCAGCGCCGGCGTCAGCGGCTCGGCCACCTCCCCGAGCGCGGCGCCCACCGGAGCGGTGACCGCGCCGAGCAGGGAGCCGGGTGGGGGCTCCTCGGCGGAGGCGCCGGTCGAGCCGGCCAGCCACACCCCGGTGCCGAGCCCGGCGACCAGGAGGGCGCGGCCGCCCCAGCGGCGCAGGCGGGCGCGACGGCCCGTCCGGGCGGACAGCTCGGCCATCGCACCTCCCCCAGCGCACGGCAGTGACGTTGTGCACATGGATTGCAGCGGAACGTGATCACTACACGGCAGTCCCCCGATCGGCTGGGATCCGCTGACGGAACGTGACCGTCCGGTCCGGCGCGGACGGCCCGGTCACCCGATGGGGAGGTAGCGGTGGCAGGCTCCCGACGTGACCGTCGACACTCCCGGCGCCCCCGTCCTCTGGCAGCCCCACCAGGAGACGAAGGAGGCCACCCGGCTCGCCGCGTTCGCCCGCGAGGTCGCCCAGCGGCGGGGCCTGGACCTCGACCCGACCGACTACGACGCGATCTGGCGCTGGTCGGTCGAGCACCTCGACCAGTTCTGGGCCGACGTCGCCGTCTGGTCGGGCGTGCTCGACCGCGTGCCCGACGACCGGGTGCTCACCCGGCGCGAGATGCCCGGTGCCGAGTGGTTCCCGGGGACGACGGTCAACTACGCCGAGCAGGCGCTGCGGCACGGCACCGAGGAGCACCCGGCGCTGGTCGCGGTGGCGGAGGACGCCGAGCCGGTCGAGGTCTCCTGGGCGGAGCTGCGCGGGCAGGTCGGCGCGTTCGCCGCCACCCTGCGCCGGCTCGGCGTGCGGCGTGGCGACCGGGTGGCCGGCTACCTGCCCAACGTGCCCGAGGCGGTGGTGGCCTTCCTCGGCGCCGCGTCGATCGGCGCGGTGTGGTCCTCCTGCGCGCCCGACTTCGGCACCCGCGCCGTCCTCGACCGGTTCGCCCAGATCGAGCCGACGGTGCTCGTGGCCGTCGACGGCTACCGGTTCAACGGGCGGCCGCACGACCGGCGGGACGTGGTCGCCGAGCTGCGCGCCGCGCTGCCGACCGTGCGCGCGACGGTCGCCGTCCCCCGGCTGTTCCCGGACGAGGTCCCCGACGGCGCACTGGCCTGGGCCGACGCCGTCGCCGGCCCCCGGGAGCCGGAGTTCGAGGCGCTGCCCTTCGACCACCCGCTGTGGATCGTCTACTCGTCGGGCACCACCGGCCTGCCCAAGGGGATCGTGCACGGCCACGGCGGCGTCGTCCTCGAGCAGCACAAGCAGCTCGGCCTGCACGGCGACGTCGGCCCCGGCGACCGCTTCTACTGGTACGCCTCCACCGCCTGGATCATGTGGAACATCGCCACCTCGGCGCTGCTGCGCGGCGCCACCGTGGTCGTCCACGACGGCGCGCCCGCGTACCCCTCGGTCGACGCGCAGTTCGCCCTCGCCGCACGGACCGGCATCACCTACCTGGGCACCAGCGCCGGCTACCTGATCGCCTGCGAGAAGGCGGGGATCCGGCCGGGGGAGACCCACGACCTGTCGGCGCTGCGCGTCATCGGGTCCACCGGTTCGCCGCTGCCGGCCTCGGCCTACTCCTGGGTGTACGACGCCGTCCGCGACGACGTCTTCCTCAGCTCGGCGTCCGGCGGCACCGACGTCGCCACCGGCTTCATCGGCAGCACGCTGCTGCTCCCGGTCACCGCCGGCGAGCTGCAGCGGCCGATGCTCGGCGTCGCCGCCGCGGCATGGGGCGAGGACGGCCGCCCGGTCGTCGGCGAGCTCGGCGAGCTCGTGATCACCGAGCCGATGCCGTCGATGCCGCTGTACTTCTGGAACGACCCCGAGGGCACCCGCTACCGCGAGGCCTACTTCGAGCCGTGGCCGGGCGTCTGGCGGCACGGCGACTGGATGGAGGTCACCGACCGCGGCACCTGCGTGATCACCGGCCGGTCGGACTCCACGCTCAACCGTGGCGGCGTGCGCATGGGCACCGCCGACATCTACGCCGCCGTCGAGAGCTTCCCTGAGGTCGCCGACTGCGTCGTCCTCGGCGTCGAGCAGCGCGACGGCGGCTACTGGATGCCGCTGTTCGTCCAGCTCGCCCCCGGCGCCGAGCTGGACGACGACCTGCGCGAGCGCA
Organism: Geodermatophilus sp. SYSU D01106; assembly: GCF_054049995.1. Classification (NCBI taxonomy): domain Bacteria; kingdom Bacillati; phylum Actinomycetota; class Actinomycetes; order Geodermatophilales; family Geodermatophilaceae; genus Geodermatophilus; species Geodermatophilus sp. SYSU D01106. The sequence continues at coordinate 66,192 of NZ_JBJGYM010000021.1, forward strand.
TCCGCGCCGCCATCCGCAGCTCGGCGAGCCCGCGGCACGTGCCCGACGAGATCCTCGTGGCGCCCGGCGTGCCGCACACCCGCACGGGCAAGCGGCTGGAGGTGCCGCTCAAGCGGCTGTTCCAGGGCGTCCCGCCGGAGAAGGCGGTCAACCCGGGGGCCGTGGACGACGCGTCGCTGGTCGAGCACTACGTGGCGCTGGCCCGGGAGCGCGGCGCGCGCTGAGCGCTCCCGGGCCGCGCCGCCGCCGGGGTCAGGGGCGGCGGAACGGGCCGCGCAGGACGACCCACTGCAGCAGCATGATCGTCTTCGCGTCGGCGATCCGGCCGTCGTCGACCATGGCCAGGGCCTCGTCGACGTCGAGTTCGAGCACCTCGATGTCCTCGCCCTCCTCGGCCACCCCGCCGCCGGCGGTCACCCGGTCGGCCGGGGTGTAGGGGGCGGCGAAGCAGACGACGCGCTCGGTCACCGAGCCCGGGCTGGTGAAGACGTCGAAGACCCGCGTCACCTCCCCGACGACGACGCCGAGCTCCTCGGCCGCCTCGCGCCGCACCGCGGTCTCGGCGTCCTGCTCGTCGAGCAGCCCGGCGGCGGCCTCGACGAGCATCCCGTCGGGCGAGCCGTTGACGTAGGCGGGGAAGCGGAACTGCCGGGTGAGCAGCACGGTCCGTCGCGCGACGTCGTAGGGGAGGAGCGCGGCGCCGTTGCCGCGGTCGTAGGTCTCGCGCTGCTCGGTGGTCCACCGGCCGTCGCGGCGGCGCTGGTCGAAGGTGGTCCGGCGCAGCACGTGCCACGCCGCGGCCAGCAGCTCGACGTCGCGGACGACGACGTCGGGGTTGCCGGTGAGGTCCCGGCCCACCCGGTCGAGGCCGGTGCGGCCGCGGGAGTCGGGCAGGTCGACGCCGAGGACGCCGGTCACGCCGACACCGCCGGGACCTCGGCGACGTTCGTGTAGACCGCCGCGCCGTTCGCCCGGGCCAGCGCCACCATCTCGTCGGAGCCGGCCGAGGCGCCGGGCAGTCGCAGGACGGCGTCGCAGCGGGCCACCAGGCGCCGGCCCATCGGGTGGAAGACCTCGTCGAAGGCGGCGTCGCCGACGCGGGTCGAGCCGGCCAGCTCCGCCAGGGGCAGCGCCAGGTCCTCCCCGTTGACGGCGAGGTGCCCGGCGCGGAACAGCTCCAGGCAGGCCAGCTGGATGGCGCGGTGGTTGGCCGCGATCTTCTCCGGGTCGTCGCCGGTGCCCCCGCGGTAGGGGCCGGCCACCAGGATCATCAGGGGTTGCGTCACGACAGGTCGACCTCCACGCCGGCGTCGTCGAGCGCGGCCAGGGTGTCCTGGGCCGCGGGGGTGAGCTGGGGATCGCGGGCGCTGGCGTCGGTGACCAGCCGCCCGACGGCGGACAGCGGCGCGACCGAGGCGAAGGCGCGCACGCCGAGCTTGGAGGCGTCGGCGACGACGAGCGTCTCCCGCGCCTGCTCGAGGCCGGCCTGCTTGACGGCGGCGTCCTCGAGGGTGAACTCCGACCAGCCGGCCCGGGCGTCGACCGCCCCGATCGACATGACGAACAGGTCGAAGGTGAGCTGCCGCAGCACCGCGGCGGTGAGCGGCCCGGCCAGGCTGCGCTCGCCCGGCCGTGCCTCGCCGCCGACGACGAGCAGCCGGATCCCCGGCCGGTCGGCCAGCGCGTCGGCCACCGGCAGGCTGACGACGGCGGCGGTGAACGGGCCCTCGCCCGCCGCGGCCCGGTCGGCCAGCGCGCGGGCCACGTGCACCGTCGTCGTCCCGGCGTCGAGCAGGACGGTGGCCCCGGCCGGGACCCGGGCGGCGGCCGCCTTGCCGATGCGGTCCTTGATCCCGGCCTGCCAGCCGGCGCGGGCAGCGAAGCCGGCGGCGCTCTCGGGCTCGGCGACGGCGACGGCGCCCCCGCGGACCCGCTCCACCAGGCCGCGGGACTGCAGCGCGTCGAGGTCGCGGCGCACGGTCATCTCGGAGACGCCGAGGCGGGCGGCGAGGTCGGTGAGGGACACCCGGCCGGCGTTGCGCACCAGCCGCAGCGTCACGTCGAGTCGATCGGGGACGGCCACGGAGCAGTTACTACCAGGCCGGTGTGAGATCTGTGAAGTGGTTGTGCGATCGCCGCGGCGGGAGTGCCGTCGGTCACGCTCCCGCGGGCGCGCCGTGCAGGTCAGGGGTGCGGCGCGCATGGTGGGCAGACGCCCTGACCGCGATCCCCACCGCGACGGAGAGAGGCCCCACGACGATGACGTCGACCCCGGACCGCCCCGCCGAGCTGCTCGAGCCGGCCCCGCCCGCGCTCCTGCCGCCGTGGCACACCCCCGAGCGCGAGGCCCTGCAGGAGCAGGCCCGCCGCTTCGCGTACGACGAGGTGCTGCCGGTCGCGAACGAGCTCGACCCGCAGAAGGGCCTGCTGCCGGAGTCGCTGCTGGCCCGCATGGCCGAGCTCGGCTGGTTCGGCATCACGGTGCCCGCCGAGCACGGCGGCCTGGGCCTCGGCGTCTTCGAGTACTGCATGGTCTCCGAGGAGCTCGCCCGCGCCTGGATGAGCAGCGCGAGCATCCTCGCCCGCTCGCAGGGCCTCGGGACGGCCGTGGCCGACCCCGCCCGGCGCGGCGAGCTGCTGCGGCGCAGCGCGAAGGGCGAGTGGATCGGCGCGATCGCGCTGTCCGAGCCCGACGCCGGCTCCGATCTCGCCGGCGTCTCCACCCGGGCGGTCCTCGACGGCGACGAGTGGGTGGTCACCGGCCACAAGCGCTGGTGCGGCAACGCCGAGGCCGCCGACTTCATCCAGGTGCTCGTGCGCGAGCGCGACCCGGAGCCGGGGGAGTCCCGGTCGAAGGGCCTGGTCAACCTCCTGCTGGAGAAGGACCGCGGCTCGTTCCCGGCCGGCCTGACCGGCACCCCGATCGACAAGATCGGCTACCACGGCTTCCTCACCTGGGACCTGGTCTTCGACGGCGTCCGGATCCCCCGGGAGAACGTCGTCGACGAGGCCGCGGCCAGCGACGAGCAGGGCGAGGCCGCCGCGCGCGCCGGGTTCGCCGCGGCGCAGGCGTTCCTGAACACGGCGCGGGTGCACACCGCCGCCCGCGCCGTCGGCCTCGCCCGGGCCGCGCTCGAGGACTCCGTGGTCTACCTGCAGGAGCGCGAGCAGTTCGGCCACCCGATCGGCGACTTCCAGGCGCTGCGCTTCGCCGTCGCGGAGATGGCCGCGCAGGTCGAGCAGGCCCGCACCTTCTACCGGCAGGTGGCGCACCTGATCGACCTCGGCGTGCGCTGCGAGCGGGAGGCCTCGATGGTCAAGCTGGAGGCCACCGAGATGGCGGTGCGGGTGACCAACCAGGCCATGCAGCTGCACGGCGGCAACGGCTACACCACCGAGCGGCAGGTGGAGCGGCACTGGCGCGACGCCCGGCTGACCACGATCTTCGAGGGCACCAGCGAGATCCAGAAGCGGATCATCAGCGACCGGATGCTGCCGCGCTCGCCCCTCACCTAGTCCTCCGGCGCGCGGTCGTGCTCTGCCCCCACCGGCGGGGCAGAGCACGACCCGGCCCGGGACCCCCGGGCACCGCCGACCGCTGATCGTCACCACCCCGCCGGGTCGCCGTTCCCGCCGCGACACCGGCCTCCCCGACCCTCCGGGGACGTGACCGCCGCAGCGCCCGTCCGCCCCGCCGTCCGCTACCGGACCACCCTCGCCCGCACGACCGCCGACCTCGCCGAGGCCCAGCGGCTCCGGCACGACGTCTTCGCCCTCGAGTGCGGCGCCGTCCTCGACGGCCCGGCCGCCGCCGACGGCCGCGACGAGGACGAGTGGGACGCGCTGTGCGACCACCTCCTCGTCCGCGAGCAGACCTCCGGGCAGGTGGTCGGCACCTACCGGGTGCTGCCGCCGGAGCGGGCCGCCGCGCGCGGCCGCGGCTACTCCGACGGCGAGTTCGACCTCACCCGGCTCGCGCCGCTGCGGCCGGGCCTGGTCGAGGCCGGGCGCAGCTGCGTCCACCCCGACCACCGCTCCGGCGCAGTGATCACCCAGTTGTGGGCGGGGCTCGCCCGCTACGTCCTCGACGGGGGCCACACCCACCTCGGCGGCTGCGCCTCGGTGTCGCTGGCCGACGGCGGCGCGACAGCGGCCGGCGTCTGGGACGTCGTCCGCACGCGGCACCTCGCACCCGCGGCCCTGCGGGTCCTCCCGCACGTCCCCTTCGACGTCGAGGCGCCGCCCCGGCCACTGCGCCCCGTGCTGCCGCCGCTGCTGCGCGCCTACCTGCAGCTCGGCGCCCGGGTCGGCGGCCCCCCGGCGCACGACCCGGCGTTCGGCACCGCCGACCTCTACGTGCTGCTGGACCTGGCCGACGTCGACCCGCGGGTGCTGGGCCGGCTGACGGGCGCCGGCCGGTGAACCCCTGGCTGGCGGTCTCGGACTGCACGCCGGCCTGCGCCGACGCCGGTGCCGGTGCCGGCCGGGGCGCGGCCCGGCGGCTGGCCGGGGTGGCCGCGGCGCTGGCGCGCCCCGCCGCGGACGCGCCCGCCCGGGTCCTGGCTGCGCTCGGCGTCGCCCTGGAGGTCTCCGGCGACCTGCCGCGGCCGGGCGGTGGCCCCGCGCCGCTCGTGGTGAGCAACCACGTCTCCTGGCTCGACGACCTCGCGCTCGCCGCGCTGCTGCCGGACGCGCGCCCGGTGGCGAAGGCCGAGGTGGGCGGCTGGCCGGTGGTGGGCGCGTGGGCGCGGCGCACCGGCGTCGTCCTGCACGACCGCACCCGGCTGTCCACGCTGCCGGGCACGGTCGCCGAGGTCGCGGCCCTGCTGCGCACCGAGCGGGCGGTGGCCGTGCACCCCGAGGGCACCACCGCCTGCGGTGCCCGCCTCGGCCGCTTCCGGCCGGCCTTCTTCCAGGCCGCCGTCGACGCCGCCGCGCCGGTGCTGCCGGTCGCGCTGCGCTACCGCACCGCCGCCGGACCCACCACGCTCGCCGGCTACCTCGGCGACGACCCGCTGTGGCGCAGCCTCCGCCGCGTCGCCGGCGCCGGGGACCTGGTGCTCGAGGTGCACGTGCTGCCGCCGCTGCGGCCGGGCACCGACCGGCGGGCGCTGGCCGCGCTGGCCGAGTACGCCGTGGCAGGCGTCGTCGAGGCAGCCGCGCCCGTGGTGGCCGCCCATCCGCGCCCGGCCCGCCGCACCCCGCCCCGACCGTTCCTGCTCTCCCCGGGATAACCGGCTGCCCCTGTCGGCCCCGTCGGCGAGCATGGGGCCGACGGCGCCGACGGTGCGCCACCCCGAGGAGGACCCCGATGGCCGGCCTGCCGCGCGCGCTGGCGCCCCTGCGGCACCGTTCCTACCGGCTGCTGGCGGCCTCGATGGGCCTGTCGCTGCTGGCGCAGGGCCTGTGGACGGTCGCCCTCGTCTGGCAGGTGGTCGACCTCGGCGGCGGCCCGGCGGCGCTCTCGCTGGCCACCGCGCTCTCCGCCGGCGGGATGCTCGCCAGCACGCTGCTCGGCGGCGCGCTGGCCGACCGGGTGCCGCAGCGCCGGATCCTGCTCGGCGTCGCGCTGCTGCAGACCGCGGCGGTCGGGCTGGTCGCCGTCCTGTCGCTCACCGGATCGCTGGCGCTCGGGCCGCTGGCCGCCGTCGCGCTGGCCGGCGGGGTCGCCACGGGGCTGTACTACCCGGCCTACTCGGCGCTGGTCCCCGGCGTCGTGCCGCCGTCGGACCTGCTGGCCGCCAACGGCCTCGAGGGCGTCGTGCGCCCGGCGCTGGCGATGGCGATCGGCCCGGCGGCCGCCGGGCTGCTGGTCGGCGCGTTCTCCCCGGGCGTCGCGCTGCTGGTCACCGCGCTCACCTCCGCCGCCGCGGCCGCCTGCGTGGCGGCGCTGCCCACCCTGCCGGTGCGCCGCGAGGAGCTCGGGGCGGGCCTGTTCGCCGACGTCCGCGAGGGCGTCTCCTACATGGTCCGCACGCCGTGGCTGCTGGCCACGCTGCTGTTCGCCTCGCTCATGGTGCTCGTGCTCATGGGCCCGTTCGAGGTGCTGGTGCCCTTCGCGGTGCGCGACCAGGCCGGCGGCGGCCCGTCCCAGCACGCGCTGGTGCTGGCCGCGTTCGGCATCGGCGGCGCGCTCGGGTCGGCGGTCGTGGCCTCGTTCCGGCTGCCCCGGCGCTACCTCACGGTGATGAACCTGCTCTGGGGCCTGGGCTGCGTGCCGATGGTCGTCTTCGGCTGGACGTCGTCGCTGTGGCTGATGGTCGCCGCGGCCGGCGTCCTCGGCGCGGCCTTCGAGGCGGGCACGGTCATCTGGGGCACGCTGCTGCAGCGCCGCGTGCCGCCGGCGCTGCTCGGGCGGGTGTCGAGCCTCGACTTCTTCGTGTCCCTGGCGTTCATGCCGCTGTCGATGGCGCTGGCCGGGCCGGTCAGCGGCGCCGTCGGGCTCACCGGCACCTTCCTGCTCGCCGGGCTCGTGCCGCCGGTGCTCGCCGTCGTCGCCGTGCTCGCCTGGCGGCTGCCCGCCGACGAGCTGGCCCACCCCCTCGACGTGCCGACCGAGGAGCCGGCCGAGCCCGTCAGGGCCTGAGCACCCGGGCCTCCCACGGGCGCAGCGTGGCGGGGTCGTCCTCGGGCAGGTTGCCGAGGACGACCTCCGCCGCCGGCGCCTCCGGCAGCAGCTCCGCGAGGTCGTGCGTGCCCGCGCCGAGGTTGCAGACGACGAGCAGCGCGTCGCCGTCCAGCGCGCGGGTGAAGGCGTACACCTCGTCGTGCTCGGGCAGCAGCATCGTGAAGTCGCCGAGCGCCACCACCGGGTCGTCGTGGCGCAGGGCGATCAGCCGCCGGTGGTGGGCGAGCACCGAGCCGGGGTCGTCGCGCTGGGCGGCGACGTTCCACGCGGTGTGGTCGGGGTTGACCGGCAGCCACGGCGTGCCGGTGGTGAAGCCCGCGTGCGGCGAGTCGTCCCACTGCACCGGCGTGCGCGCGTTGTCGCGGCTCATCCGGCGCAGTGCGGCCAGCACCTCGCCGGGGTCCTCGCCGTGCGCGACGGCCTGGGCGAAGTGGTTGAGCGACTCGACGTCGCGGAAGTCGTCGACCGAGTCGAACGGGGCGTTGGCCATCCCGATCTCCTCGCCCTGGTAGACGTACGGCGTCCCGCGGTGCAGGTGCAGCAGGGTGGCCAGGCAGGTGGCCGAGTCCCGGCGGAACCGGGGCGAGTCGTCCCCGAAGCGCGAGACGGCGCGCGGCTGGTCGTGGTTGTCCCAGTAGAGGGAGTTCCAGCCGACGTCGGCCAGGCCCGCCTGCCACCGGCCGAAGGACGCCTTGAGGTCGCGCATCCGCAGCGGCCGCGGGGCGAACTTCGAGCCCTCGAAGTCCAGCCCGACGTGCTCGAACTGGAAGACCATGTCCAGCTCGCCGCGCGCCGGGTCGGTGTAGAGCCGGGCCTCCTCGACCGTGACGCCGGGCGTCTCGCCGACGAGCAGGAGCTGCTCGCGCCGGCCGGTGAACACCTCGCGGTGCATCTCCTGCAGGAACTCGTGGATGCGCGGCCCGTCGACCACCGACGCCGTCGCGTCCCCGTAGGGCAGCCCCGGCAGGGGTGGGCCGTCGGGCAGCGAGCCGTCGGGGCCGACGTCCTTGCTGACCAGGTTGATGACGTCCATGCGGAACCCGTCGACCCCGCGGTCGAGCCACTCCCGCATCATCGCGTAGACGGCCTGCCGGACCTCCGGGTTCTCCCAGTTGAGGTCGGGCTGCTTGCGGTCGAACAGGTGCAGGTAGTACTCGCCGCTGGCCTCGTCGAGCTCCCAGGTCGGGCCGGAGAAGAAGCCGTGCCAGTTGGTCGGCTCGGCGCCCGGCTGCCCCGCCGTCATCCCCTCCCGCGGCGGGCGCCACCAGTACCAGTCCCGCTTGGGCGAGTCCGGCGACGAGCGCGACTCGACGAACCACGGGTGCTCGTCGCTGGTGTGGTTGACCACCAGGTCCATGACCAGCCGCATCCCGCGGTCGTGCAGCGCGGCGATGAGCTCCTCGAGCTGCGCGAGGGTGCCGAACAGCGGGTCGACGTCGGTGTAGTCGCTGATGTCGTAGCCGTTGTCGGCCTGCGGCGAGGGGTAGACCGGCGAGAGCCAGACGACGTCGACGCCGAGGTCGGCGAGGTGGTCGATCCGCGACAGGACGCCGCCGAGGTCACCGATCCCGTCGCCGTCGGAGTCGGCGAACGAGCGCGGGTAGACCTGGTAGACGACGGCACGGGTCCACCACGGCGCATCAGCGGGGGTCACCGGCCCAGCCCAGCACTCCGGCGGCGGGCCCGCACCCGGGCGCGCTGGCCGACCGGGTGGCCAGGCTGGCGCCCACCGTGCCGATGGGGCGGCCCGGCACCCCGGAGGAGGTGGCTGCCGCGGTGCTGTGGCTGCTCGGCGAGGGCTCCGGCTACTGCACCGGCAGCGTGCTCGACGTCGCCGGGGGCCGCTGAGCGACCCGGCCGGACCGCTGTTTGGATGGTCGGGTCCCGCCGGGCTCCGCCCGGCACCCCACGCGAGGAGCAGCGATGTCCCAGCCCACCCGCCCCGAGGTCGAGCCGCCCACCGGGCCGGCCCCCGACGACCTGGTGATCGAGGACATCACCGTCGGCGACGGCCCCGAGGCCACGGCCGGCAGCCTGGTCAGCGCGCACTACGTCGGCGTCACCCACGACGGCGGCGAGCAGTTCGACGCCTCCTGGGACCGCGGCGACCCGCTGGAGTTCCGCCTCGGCGTCGGCATGGTCATCCAGGGCTGGGACGAGGGCATCCAGGGCATGCGCGTCGGCGGCCGCCGCCGGCTGACCATCCCCGCCCACAAGGCCTACGGCGACCGCGGCGCCGGCGGCGTCATCAAGCCCGGCGCCACGCTGGTCTTCGTCGTCGACCTGGTCGGCGTCCGCTAGTCCCCACCCCGCGCCCCGGGCCGCCCGCCGGCCCGGGGCGCGGCGCTGACCTGCCGGCGGTTGCACCGGCCAACGACGGGGCACCGCAGGCGCCATGAGCGAGCCGGTCCCCACCCGTGAGCACGCCCTGGCCTCGACGGCGAGCAGGGCCGGGACCGAGGAGGCCGGCGGCGAGTCCACCGGCACCGTCGTCGTCGCCGGGCTGGCCAACCTCGGCATCGCGATCGCCAAGCTCGTCGGCGGCCTGATCAGCCACTCCTCGGCGATGCTGTCCGAGGCCGCGCACTCGGTCGCCGACACGATCACCGAGGTGCTGCTGTTCATCGCGCTCAAGCGCGGCGACAAGGCCCCCGACGCCCGGCACCCGGTCGGCTACGGCCGCGAGACCTACTTCTGGGCGCTGCTGGCGTGCCTGGCCACCTTCACCCTCGGCGCCGGCTTCTCCTTCTACCAGGGCGTCGAGACGATCATCGAGGGCGAGGAGCAGGGCTCCCCGACGGTCGCCTACGTCGTGCTGGCGGTGTCCTTCGTGCTGGAGGGCGCGTCCTGGCTCAAGGCCGTCCGGCAGGTGCGCAGCTCGGCGAGGCGGTGGGGGACCACGCCGCGGCGCTACCTCGCCGAGACCACCGACACCACGGTCAAGGCCGTGACCTTCGAGGACAGCGCGGCGCTGGTCGGCCTGGTGCTCGCCGCGCTCGGCCTGTTCCTCGAGCAGGTCACCGGCGACCCGGTGTGGGACGGCGTCGCCGCGATCCTCATCGGCGTCCTGCTGCTCGTCGTCGCCGGCTCCCTGGCGCGGGCCAACGTCTCGCTGCTCATCGGGCAGTCGGTGCCGGCGTCCGTCCAGGACCGGCTGCGCGCAGAGCTCCTCGACCTGCCGCAGGTCGACGACGTGCCGTTCCTCCTCACCTCGGTGATCGGCCCCGGCCAGCTCATCGTCTCCGCCAAGGTCGACTTCGCCGACACCGCGACCGTCGCCGACATCGAGCGCGCCTCCGACGAGGCCGAGCGCCGGCTCGTCGCCAGCCACGCCGGCGTCCGGTTCGTCTTCCTCGACCCCACCCCCGGCGACGGGCGCGCCCGGGCGGAGGCCCACCGGCCGGAATGACGGCGGTCCGCGCGCGGTTGAGCGGTTCCGTGCGCATCGAGGTGTGGTCCGACGTCGTCTGTCCGTGGTGCTACATCGGCAAGCGGCGGCTGGAGTCCGCGCTCGAGCGCTTCCCGCACCGCGACCAGGTCGAGGTGGTGTGGCGGTCGTTCCAGCTCGACCCGAGCGTCCCCGAGGGCGAGACGCACGCGACGCTCCCGGCGCTGGCCGCCAAGTACGGCCGCCCGGTCGAGGACATGCGGGCGATGATGCGGCACGTCGAGGAGACCGCCGCGGGTGAGGGCCTCGAGTACTCCCTCGCCGACGGCGTCAGCGGCAACACCCTGCTGGCCCACGAGCTCCTCCACCTCGCGGCCGACCGCGGGCTGCAGGGCGCGATGAAGGAGCGCCTGCTGCACGCCTACTTCGAGGAGTCCCGCTCGGTCTTCGACGTCGACGCGCTCGTGCCGCTGGCCGTCGAGGTGGGGCTCGACGAGGCCGAGGTCCGCGCGGCGCTCGCCGACTCCCGCTACCGCTCCGCGGTGCTCTCCGACGCCGCCACCGCGCAGGCGCTCGGCGCGACCGGGGTCCCGTTCTTCGTCGTCGACCGGAAGTACGGCGCCGCGGGCGCCCAGCCGGCCGACCTCCTGCTGCAGGTGCTGGAGCGGGCATGGGCCGACGCCCACCCGCTGGCCACCGTCCCCGCCGCCGAGGGCTGCGAGGGCGACTCCTGCGCCGTCTGACCCGCTGACACGACGGAGGGCTCCACCCGGTCCGGGTGGAGCCCTCCGTGCGTTGCGCTACTGGGTGGCGGGGCCGCCCTGCTCGGTGCCGGAGATCTTGCGGAGCAGGTCGTGGCAGCGCTTGGCCCGCGCCGAGTCCTGCTCCATGACCTCGCGGAAGAACGCGGCGACGTCGTCGAGGCCCGCGTTCTCGGCGTCCCGCACGTACTGGCCGTAGTCGTGGCCCGCCTTCAGCGAGTGGTACTGCACGGAGATCAGGTCGAAGGTGACGTCCTCGAAGCCGGTCTCACCGGTGGCCATGGGTGCCTCCTCGTCGATGGGTCGGACGCAGCGAGGGGTTCCCGGACGGGGCGGGCCGAAACGGACCGGTCCGCCTCAGGACGGCGGCGCCTCGGAGAACGCACCTCCGGTGACGTCGCCGCCGCCGGCGTCGTCGGCCAGGGTCTGCCCGGCGGTCGTCTCCGCGTCGTCGGCGTCGAGCTCGTCGGCGCCGGTGGACGCCGGGTCGTCCGCGGTGGAGGCCAGGTCGGCGCCCTGGCCGTAGGCGCCGGGGTCGGCCTGCGTCGTCCGCGGGTCGTTCAACGGGTCCGGCACGTCGGGGTCGGTGACGGTCATGGCCCCTCCCTGCCCGGCCTCTCGCACCGGCAACCCCTGGCCTGATGCGTAAGCCGCGTGTTACACATCGGGCATGGAGGCGCTCGAGGCCCTCGCCGACCCCACCCGGCGGCAGCTGCTCGCGCTGCTCCGCGACGGCGAGGTCGCGGCCGGGGAGCTGGCCGGGCGCTTCCCGGTGAGCCGCCCGGCGATCAGCCGGCACCTGCGGGTGCTCCGCGAGGCGGGGCTCGTGCGCAGCCGGGTCGAGGGCCGCCGCCGGCTGTACACGCTCGACCCGCGCCCGCTGCGCGAGCTCGACGACTGGCTGGATCCCTACCGCGACCTGTGGGCGCAGCGGTTCGACGCCCTCGACACCGAGATCGCCCGCGGCCGCCGGTCCCGGGCCCACCCCCCGACGGACGGAGACGCCCCGTGACCGACGCGCAGACCAGCCCCGCCGACCCGCCCACCGGCCGCCGCGGGATGGTCACCGACCTGCCCGACGGCCGGCGCCGGCTGGAGTTCCGCCGGTCCTGGCCCGACGGCCCCGACGCCGTGTGGGCCGCGATCACCGAGCCCGACCGGCTGGTCCGCTGGTTCGGCACGTACGAGGGGGAACGCGCCCCCGGCGGGCGCGGGACCCTGACGATGACCCACGAGGCCGAGCCGGCCGCCGAGGCGGTGGTCATCGCGGAGTGCGACCCGCCGCGCCGGCTGGTGGTCGAGTGGCCGGAGCAGGAGGGCTGGCGGGTCGAGCTGGCCCTCGCCGTGGAGAGCGGGCGCACCACGCTGCACTTCGTCCAGCACTTCGCCGCCGGCACCGACGTCACCGACTTCGCGCTCGGCTGGCACTGGTACCTCGACAAGCTCGACGCCGTGGCGGGCGACCGGCCGGCCCCCGGCGACTGGGACTCCTTCCTCGCCGAGGTCGGCCCCGACTACGGACGCACGCCGGAGGGGACGGCCTAGGGCCGGGCCGGGCGGCCCAGCACCGCCATCGCGGCGGCCAGGCCGAGCCCGCCGACGACCACCGCCGTCTCCAGCGGCGCGGTCGCCGGCGCGGCCAGCCGCTCCCGGACCAGGCGCTCCTGCAGGTAGCCGGGGACCATGCCGCCGCTCAGCAGCCGCAGCACCCGGCGCGCCCGCTCGTCGGGCCCGGCCGCCAGGCGGGACACGGCCCACGCCTGCGCCGCGAGCATCCAGACCGGCGCGGCGAGGGCCGTCCCCATCCACAGCGAGTCCCGGCCCACACGGGCCGGGTCGCCGGTCAGGAACGGCAGGTCGAAGTGGTGTCGGCGGCGCACCGCCAGCGCCTGGCCGGCGAGGCCGGCGGCGAGCTGGGCGGCGGAGACGGCGACGAGGGCGCGGCGGGACGGCACGGTCCGGGGACCGTAGTGGCACCGGCGCCGCCGCGGGCCGGTCAGCCGCGCGCCGCCACCTGCACCGGCTCGGGGCCGGTCCAGGCGCCGAGCGAGCCGAGGAAGGCGTTGCGCCGGCCCAGCCGCGGGCCGGCCTGCACCGGGTAGGCGTCGTGGGTGCCGGTGAGGTCGCGGGCGGCGTGCACGGCGAAGTTCGGGTCCTCCTGCGCCTCGCGCGCCACGGCGACGAGGTCGGCCATCCCGCCGGCCACGACCGCCTCGGCCTGCCGGCCGTCGACGATCAGGCCCACCGCCATCGTGGCGATGCCCGCCTGCTCGCGGATGCCCGCGGCGAAGGGCACCTGGTAGCCGTAGCCCAGCGGGTGCTGCCAGCCGCCGAGGCCGCCGCCGGAGACGTCGACGACGTCGACCCCGCGGGCGCGCAGTTCCCGGGCCAGGGCCACGGTGTCGTCGAGGCCGATGCCGTCGGGCGTGCCGTCCACGGCCGAGACGCGCACGAACAGCGGCCTGTCCTCCGGCCACTCCGCCCGCACGGCCTCGACCACCTCGAGCGGGAACCGCATCCGGGCCTCCCGCGAGCCGCCGTAGCCGTCGGTGCGCCGGTTGGACAGCGGCGACAGGAACTGGTGCAGCAGGTAGCCGTGAGCGGCGTGCACCTCGACGACGTCGAAGCCCGCGGCCAGCGAGCGGCGGGTGGCGGCCGCGAACGCCTCGCGCACCCCGCCGAGCTCCTCGACGGTGAGCTCGTGCGGCACCGGCCAGCCCGGGCCGGCCGGCACCGCGCTGGCCGAGACGGTCGGCCACGGGTCCTCGCCGGGGAGGGCGTTCTCCGGCGTCACCGCGGCCCCGCCCTCCCACGGGCGCTGGCTGCTGGCCTTGGCGCCGGCGTGCGCGAGCTGGATGCCGGCCACCGCCCCGGACGCCCTCAGGAAGTCCGCGACCCGCGCCAGCCCGGGGACGTGCCCGTCGGACCACAGCCCGACGTCGCCGTGGCTGATCCGCCCCTCCGGCGTCACCGCCGTCGCCTCCACCACGACCGTGCCGAACCCGCCCAGGGCGAACCGGCCCAGGTGCACGAGGTGGTAGTCGCCGACCAGGCCGTCGCGGACGGAGTACTGACACATCGGGGCAACGACGAGGCGGTTCGGGAGGGTCACCCCGCGCAGCGTCAGGGGCGTGAGCAGGGCAGGAGCGGGCGTGAGGCTGGTCACGTGGAGCAGTGAACACCGCGCTCACCTGGCCTGTTCCCCGGGACGGGGGGAAGCGGACCTAGACGTCTAGGACGTAACATCTCTCACCATGACAGGCGGGTCCGCCCGCTCGTACGCTTCCCGGACCCGGCCGGTCGGACCCGTTCCGCCGCCCCCGGGGACACCAGGCACCGGCGCCCGTGTCCACGACACGCGGCGTGCCCAGAGGATGGAGACGCCGTGACCTCCGTGACCACCCCCGGTCTCGACAACGCCCCCACCACGCACGCCCGGCTGCTGGCCTGGGTGCGGGAGATGGCGGAGCTGACCACCCCGGACCAGGTGGTGTGGGTCGACGGCACCGACGAGGAGTGGGAGCGGCTCACCCAGAAGCTGGTCGACGCCGGCACCTTCACCCGCCTGGCGAAGAAGCCCAACTCGTTCTGGGCCGCCTCCGACCCCAGCGACGTCGCGCGCGTCGAGGACCGCACCTTCATCTGCTCGGTCGACGAGGCCGACGCGGGGCCGACCAACAACTGGATGGCCCCCGACGAGATGAAGTCGGTCATGACGGAGCTCTACCGCGGCTCCATGCGCGGCCGGACGATGTACGTCATCCCGTTCTGCATGGGCCCCGTCGAGGCCGAGAACCCCATGTTCGGCGTCGAGCTCACCGACTCCGAGTACGTCGTCGTCTCGATGCGGGTCATGGCCCGCATCGGCTCGCGGATCCTCGAGGCGATGGGCACCGACCGGCCGTTCGTGCCGGCCATGCACTCCCTCGGCGCGCCGCTGGAGCCGGGCCAGGAGGACGTGCCCTGGCCGTGCAGCCAGACCAAGTACATCGTGCACTTCCCCGAGGAGCGGGCCATCTGGTCCTACGGCTCGGGCTACGGCGGCAACGCCCTGCTGGGCAAGAAGTGCTACTCGCTGCGGATCGCCTCGGCGATGGCCCGCGACGAGGGCTGGCTCGCCGAGCACATGCTGATCCTCAAGCTGACCAGCCCGCAGCAGAAGACCTACTACGTCGCCGGCGCCTTCCCGTCGGCGTGCGGCAAGACCAACCTCGCCATGCTCGAGCCGACCATCCCCGGGTGGAAGGTCGAGACCATCGGCGACGACATCGCCTGGATGCGCTTCGGCGAGGACGGCCGGCTCTACGCCATCAACCCCGAGTTCGGGCTGTTCGGCGTCGCCCCGGGCACCGGCTGGGACACCAACCCCAACGCGATGCGCACGATCGACAACGGCAACTCGGTCTTCACCAACGTCGCGCTCACCGACGACGGCGACGTCTGGTGGGAGGGCATGACCGAGGAGCCGCCGGCGCACCTCACCAGCTGGAAGAAGCAGGACTGGACGCCGGACTCCGACGAGCCGTCCTCGCACCCGAACTCGCGGTTCTGCACGCCGATCGAGCAGTGCCCGATCCTCGCGCCGGAGTACACCGACCCCAAGGGCGTGCCGATCTCGGCGATCCTCTTCGGCGGCCGCCGCAAAACCACGATCCCGCTGGTCACCGAGGCGCGGGACTGGAACCACGGCGTCTTCATGGGCGCCACGCTGTCGTCGGAGACGACGGCCGCGGCCACCGGCGCCGTCGGCGTCGTCCGCCGCGACCCGTTCGCCATGCTGCCGTTCATCGGCTACAACGCCGGCGACTACTTCCGGCACTGGGTGGAGACCGGCAAGGGTGCCGACGCGACCAAGCTGCCGCGGATCTTCTACGTGAACTGGTTCCGCCGGGACGAGGACGGCGGCTTCCTGTGGCCAGGCTTCGGCGAGAACAGCCGGGTGCTCAAGTGGGTCGTCGAGCGCCTCGAGGGCACCGCGGCCGCCGAGGAGACCCCGGTCGGCCACGTCCCGACGCCGGCCTCCCTCGACGTCTCGGGCCTCGGCATGACCGAGGAGCAGGTGCGCGGGGCGCTCGCCGTCGACGTGGACGAGTGGCGCCAGGAGGTCCCGCAGATCACCGAGTGGTTCGAGAAGTTCGGCGACAAGCTGCCCAGCACCATGTGGGACGAGCTGGAGATCCTCAAGAGCCGCCTCGCCTGAACCGGCCGCCCGGGACCCTGAGCTCCCGGGCGCCCTTGGACTACGGGCCCCGTCCCCGGACAGCGTCGTCCGGGACGGGGCTCGTGCCTTTCCGTGGTCGGTGTGGCACGGAATGCATCCGTCTCCCGGCCCGGCGGCCGCGACTCGGTTAGCGTTGACCGGTAACAGAGCCCCCCGACGACAGGTCCCTCCCCGGTGCTCAGTCCCTACCTGCACGTCCTGCGCACGCCGCACGCGCTGCCCATGGTGCTGTCGGCCTTCGTCGGCCGCCTGCCGCTGTCGATGGTCGGCCTCGGCTGCGTCCTGCTGATCGCCTCGGAGACCGGGTCCTACGGTCTCGGCGGCGCGGTCGCGGCCGCCGGCGCGGTCACCACCGCGATCGCCGGCCCGGCCCTCGGCCGGCTCGCCGACACCTTCGGCCAGCGGCGCACGCTGCTCCCCGTCGTCGCGGTGTTCGCCGCGTCGGGGGCGGCGTTCCTCGCCGCGGTCAAGGAGGACTGGCCGCGCTGGACGCTGTTCCTCACCGCCGGCCTCGCGGGCGCCTGCATCCCGCCGGTCGCCTCGATGATCCGGGTCCGCTGGACACACCTGCTGCGCGGCACCACGCGGCTGCCCGCGGCGCTGGCGATGGAGTCCGTCGTCGACGAGCTGGTCTTCATCGTCGGGCCGGTCCTGGTCACCTTCCTGTCCACCACCGGGCACGCCACCTCCGGCGTGGTCACCGCGTTCACCCTCGCCGTGGTGGGGGCGCTGCTGTTCGCCGCGCAGGGCCGCACCGAGCCGCCGCCGCACGGCCACGAGGCGCGCAAGGGGCCCTCGGCGATCCGCACCCCCGGCCTGCGCGTGCTGTTCGTGGTGGGCGCCGCCGTCGGCTCGATCCTCGGCACGCTGGAGATCGCGCTGGTCGCGTTCGCCGACGAGGTGGACGCGATGGCCCTGTCCGGGGTGCTCATCGCGGGCCTGGCCGTCGGCTCGATGATCAGCGGCATCGGCTGGGGCGCGGTGCACTGGAAGCACCCGCTGCGGCACCGGCTCCTCGTCGTCCTGCTCGTGCTCACCGTGCTGTCGGTGCCCCTGACGCTGGTGACGAACGTGTGGGTGATGATCCCGTTCGTCGTGGTGGCGGGCGTCGCCGTCTCGCCGTCGCTGATCAGCTCGTTCACCCTGGCCGAGCTGATCGTGCCGCGGCAGGCCGTGACCGAGGCGTTCACCTGGATCGGCACGGCGCTGGGGCTCGGCGTGGCGCTGGGCACCTCGATGGCCGGGAAGATCGTCGACACCGTGGGCGCGAACGCCGCGTTCCTCGTCGCCACGGGCTCGGCCGGGCTGGCCGCCGTCGTCGTCCTGCTCGCGCAGCGGCTGCTGCACGTGCCCGAGGAGAACATCGCCGAGCCGGTCCTGGCCGGGGAGACGACCGGCTGAGCCGGTGACCCGTCCCCGGCCGGCGGCCGGCGGCGGCCGCGTCCTCGGCGTCGCCCCGGAGCGGCTGGGCCGCTGGCTCGACGGCGTCGCCGACCGGCACGGCGCCTTCGCCGCCACCCGCCTCGACGACGACGCCGTCGCGGTCACCTGCGCCGACGGCACCGCGCTCACCCTGCGGGCGCCCTTCCCCTGGACGCCGGGCCCCGCACTGCTGACCTCGTTCACCGCCGCGGCCCGGCAGCCCCGCCGCGCCGCCGTCCTGCTGGTGCGCCGCGGCCGGTGGGCGACCGGGGTCTTCGACGGCGCCGCGCTCGTCGTCTCGAAGGTCGACACCCGGCTGGTGCAGGGGCGCAGCGCCGCCGGTGGCTGGAGCCAGCAGCGCTTCGCCCGGCGCCGGGCCAACCAGGCCGACGCCGTCGTCGAGGCCGCCGCCGACACCGCCGCCCGCGTGCTGCTCCCGCACGCGGCCGACGTCGAGGCGCTGTTCACCGGCGGCGACCGCGGGATGGCCGACGCCGTGCTCGCCGACCGCCGGCTCGCGCCCCTGGCGGCGCTGCGCCGGGGGCCCGCGCTGGAGGTCGGCGAGCCCACCCGCGCCGTCCTGGAGCAGACGCCGGCGCAGTTCCGGGCCGTGCAGGTCCACATCGTGGAGCCCGCCGACCGCCCTCAGGGCCATTAGCGCGACAAAGGCCCCTTTCCGCCCCGGCGGTCCCGCTTTCCGCGCGCGAGAGGCGGGGCCGATAGCGCTACAAGGGCCCGGGGTCAGCCGTGGGGCTGGAGGACGAGGCGGATCGGGTTGCCCTCCTTGCGCTCGAGCATCTCGATGCCGCGCGCGGCCTCCTCGAGCGGGAGCGTGCCGGAGATGGAGCGGGACAGGTCGAGCCGGCCGTGCCGCACCAGCCCGACGAGCTGCTCCACGTGGTGCGGCTCGGACCCGTAGTGGCCGAGCAGGCGCTCGCCGAAGTAGCTGAACTGCGTGCCGTTGCGGATGGTCAGCGGCTGGTCGGTGAGGCCGACGAGCACCAGCGCGCCGCCGCGCTCCAGGCAGCGCACGGCCTGCTCGCGCACCGGCGCGACGCCCGCGAAGTCGAAGGCGTAGGCCAGCCCGGCGCCGCCGGTCAGCTCGCGCACCCGGGCGGCGACGTCCTCGGAGGGGTCCACCGCGAGGTCCGCGCCGAAGGCCAGCGCCCGCTCCCGCGCGGACTCCACCGGGTCGACGGCGACGATCGGCGCCGCGCCCGCGAGGCGCAGCAGCTGGACGGCGTGGGCGCCGAGCCCGCCGATGCCCCACACGCCCACGGGCTCGCCCGCGCGGACGCCCGCGGTGGTGACGATCGAGGCCCACGGCGTGGAGACGGCGTCCGGGACGATGCAGGCCTGCTCGAAGGGCATCGCGTCGGGGATGGGCACGAGCGTCGAGACGGTGGACACCGCGTAGTGCGCCCACCCGCCGTCGTAGTCGACGCCGCGGGTGTGGATCCACCCGCCGAGCTCCTCGCCGGCCTGCAGGGTGACCCGGCGGCCCTCCCAGCCGGTCACGCCCTCGCCGTGCTCCACGACGACGCCGGCCACCTCGTGCCCGAGCGTCACCTCCTCGCCCTGGAGGAACAGCGGGTTGAGCGTGCCGTCGACGAGGTGGACGTCGGACAGGCAGATCCCGGCGGCGCGCACCTCGACCAGCACCTCCCCGGGACCCGGCACCGGGCGCGGCACCTCCTTGACCTCGAACTGCTTGGTGCGCACGTTGAGCCGGCCGGCGAGCATCGAGTCGGGCATGGGGGCGATCCTCCCCAGGACCTCCGCCGCGCACACCGGCGCCTCCGCCTTTCGCACGCGAAAGGCGGAGACGGCGCCGCGAGGACGGCGTAACGTCCACCGACCGTGTCCGCGACGCCGACCGACACGACCGGGACCGCCTCCCCGACCGACCCCGTCCTCACCGCCGAGCGCGCCCACCTGGCCCTCGCGGCGGACTGCCTGACCGAGATGCGCGCCGCCGCGTCCGCCGTCGTCGACGCGGGCGTCGACGCCTGGGCCTCCGAGCGGCTGGGCGCAGCCCGCGCCGAGCGGCTGCGCGCCCTGGCCGCCGACCCGCACGTCCCCGCGTTCTTCGGCCGCACCGACGCGGGGCTGCCCGACGGCGGGGCCGAGAGCTTCCACATCGGGCGCCGGCACGTGCGCGACGCCGCCGGCCGGCCGGTCGTCATCGACTGGCGCGCGCCGATGAGCCGGCCGTTCTACCGCGCCAGCGCCGCCGACCCGCAGGGCCTGGTGCGCCGCCGCCGGTTCGGCTTCTCCGGCGGGGAGCTCACCGGCTACGAGGACGAGCTGCTCGGGGCGGGGGAGGAGGGGGACGGCGCCCTGCTGCGGGAGGAGATCGAGCGCCCGCGCAGCGGCCCGATGCGCGACATCGTCGCCACCATCCAGCCCGAGCAGGACGAGATCGTGCGCGCCCCGCTGGCCGAGTCGGTCTGCGTGCAGGGCGCCCCGGGCACCGGCAAGACCGCCGTCGGCCTGCACCGCGCCGCCTACCTCCTCTACACGCACGGCGGGCAGCTGGCGCGCACCGGCGTGCTCGTCGTCGGGCCCAACCGCGCGTTCCTGCGCTACATCGAGCAGGTGCTGCCCACCCTCGGCGAGGTCGACGTCGAGCAGACGACGGTCGCCGAGCTGACCGCGCACGTCCCGGTCCGCGCGCAGGACGCTCCGGAGGTCGCCGCGCTCAAGGGCGACGCCCGGATGGCGCAGGTCCTCGAGCGGGCGCTGTGGGGCGGGATCGCCAAGCCCGCCGACGACGTGCTGGTGCCGCTGGCCGGCCGCCGCTACCGGGTGCCGGTGGAGCGGCTCAAGCGGTACGTCGACGACCTGCGCCGCCGCGGGCGGGTCGCCGACGACCAGCAGCGCCTGCACCACGCCGCCGGGCGGGAGCGCCTGGCGCTGCTGCTGGCCGAGGACGCGCGCCGGCAGAAGGAGGAGGCCGGCGGCAGCCCGACCGACGCCGAGACGCGCCGCGCCGCCCGCAGCCCCGAGGTGCGCGCCTTCTGCGACGCCGTGTGGCCGGCCTGCGACCCGGCCGCGCTGGTCGCCGGGCTGCTGTCGGACGCCGCCGTCCTCGCCCGCGCCGCCCGCGGCGTGCTCGCCGACGACGAGCAGGCGCTGCTGCTGCGCCCGCCGGCCCGGTCGGTGCGCGCCACGCGGTGGACGGAGGCCGACGCCGTCCTGGTCGACGAGGCGGCCGGGCTGGTCGAGCGGACCGCCGGCTACGGGCACGTCGTCGTCGACGAGGCGCAGGACCTCTCGCCCATGCAGTGCCGGTCGGTGGCGCGCCGGCTGGCCGCCGGGTCGCTCACCGTCCTCGGCGACCTCGCCCAGGCCACCAGCCCCTGGTCGGCCGGCGACTGGGCGCCCACCCTCGCGGGCCTCGGCCGCCCGGACACCGCCGTCCGCCCGCTGACCCGCGGCTACCGCGTCCCCGGCGAGGTGCTCGACTACGCCAACCGGCTGCTGCCGGTCATCGCGCCCGGCCTGCCCGCGGCCACCGCGGTGCGCCGCGAGCCGGGCGCGCTGGAGGTCCGGCCGGTGACCGACCTCGCCGGCCCGCTGGCCGAGGTGGTGGCCGGGCTCGCCGCCGGGCCCGGCTCGGTCGGCGTCGTCTGCGCCGACGACGCCGTGCCGGCGGTCGCCGGTCTGCTGCGCAACGCCGGGCTGCCCGCGGCGGTGCTCGCCGACGACGGGTCGGCGGCGGAGCGGGTCGCCGTCGTCCCGGCGACGCTGGCGAAGGGCCTGGAGTTCGACGCCGTCGTCGTCGCCGACCCGGCCGCGATCGTGGCCGCCGAGCCGCGCGGGCTCAACCGGCTCTACGTGGTGCTGACGCGTGCGGTGAGCACCCTCGTGGTGCTCCACCGCGACGACCTGCCGGGCGCGCTGGCCTCCTGACGGTCCCCCGACCGGGCGCGGCACGGCGCGGGTGGTTGTGGCGCGCAGTGATCTCTGTTGCAGTGTCCCGGCGGGGAGGGAGGCCCATGGACCGGCGGAGCCCGGCCGGCACGCTGATGCGGCTGGCCGCGACGATCGTGGTCGCCGGGGCTCTGCTGGCGGGTCTGCTGCTGCCCTGGGTCGGCGGCCCCGCGGTGGCCGCGCAGCAGTCCACGGGCCTACTGGGCGACCTGCCCACCGAGTTCACCGTCGACACCCCGCCCGGCAACACGGTGCTGCTCGCTGCCAACGGCGAGCCGATCACCTCCTTCTACGAGGAGAACCGCGCGCCGGTCGCCTCCGAGGCCATCGCCGAGGTGATGAAGCAGGCGATGGTGGCCATCGAGGACTCGCGGTTCTACGAGCACCGCGGCCTCGACGTCCAGGGCACCGTGCGCGCGCTGGTCACCAACATCGCCGCCGGCGGCGTGCAGGAGGGCGGGTCCACGCTCACCCAGCAGCTGGTGAAGCAGACGCTGCTGCAGACCGCCGACACCCCGGAGGAGCGGTTCGCCGCCACCGAGCCGACGCTCGGCCGCAAGCTGCGCGAGGCCCGCCTGGCGCTGGCCCTCGAGGACACCTACAGCAAGGACGAGATCCTCACCCGCTACCTCAACATCGTGTACTTCGGGCAGAACGCCTACGGCATCCAGCCCGCCAGCCAGGCATTCTTCGGCATCGACGCCTCCGCGCTGTCCCTGCCGCAGGCGGCGCTGCTGGCCGGTCTGGTGCAGAGCCCCACCTACGACGACCCGTTCACCGACCCCGAGGCGGCCACCGCCCGGCGCAACGAGGTCCTCTCCCGCATGGCCGAGCAGGGGATGATCGGCGCCGCCGAGGCGACCGCCGCGCAGGCCGCCCCGCTCGACCTGGCGCCGGCGCCCGCCCCGCGCCGCGGCTGCGTGCAGGCCAGCGTCGGCCCCTTCGTCTGCGACTTCGTCCAGCGCTACCTGATCCAGGAGCTCGGCCTCACCCAGGAGCAGCTCGACAACGGCGGCTACGTCGTGCAGACGACGCTGGACCCGGAGCTGCAGCGCGCCGGCGACGCCGCGGTGCTCGAGACGCTCGCGCCCGACGACTCGCTGGCCGGCATGTTCACCGCCGTCGAGCCGGGCACCGGCCACCTGCTCGCGATGAGCGTCAACCGCACCTTCGGCTACGACCGCAACGACCCGACGCAGGAGTCGTTCAACCTCAACGTCGCGCCCAGCCAGGGCTCGGGCTCGACCTACAAGGTGTTCGTCGCGGCCGCCGCGCTGGCCCGCGGCTACTCCTCGTACTACACGCTCACGACGTCGGACCCCTACGTCTCGCGGGTCTACCGCGACGGCAGCCGGCCCTACGACGTCGAGAACGCCGGCTCCTACCGCTCCACGCTGGACCTGACGACGGCGCTCTACCAGTCCTCCAACACCTACTTCCTGGCGCTGGAGGACGCGCTCGGCAGCGTCGAGGAGCCGGTGCGGATGGCCGAGGCGATGGGGCTGTTCCAGTTCAGCCCGCCGGAGCTGCCGCAGCAGATCATCGACGAGAACCGGGGGTCGTTCACCTTCGGCTCGGAGGCCACCAGCCCGCTCGCGCTGGCCAGCGCCTACTCCACGTTCGCCGCCGGCGGCACCCAGTGCGACGTCGTCCCGGTGACCGCCGTCCTGGACTCCACCGGGGAGCCCGGGGGGGGGGGGGGGGGGGGGGGGGGGGGGGGGGGGGGGGGGGGGGGGGGCCCGGGGGGGGGGCGCGGGGGCGGCGGCCAGCGGGAACACCAGCTAAGTCACCATCTACATCCCGGGG